>JAACFM010000086.1 GCA_009937445.1 Gammaproteobacteria bacterium
ATGTGGTTTGACCCCAGCTCGATATCCAAATCCCCTTCGCCTGACAACAGGCGCTGCAACTCCAGAACGCCCTTTCTCGGCACTATCACCTGCTGCTCATCAAGCTCCTCACCCTCAAGATCCGCCTGACACAACGCCAGACGATGCCCGTCTGTCGCCACCGCACGCAAATATTTGCCGCCCGCCTCCAACAGCATCCCATTCAGATAATACCGAACGTCCTGCTGCGCCATTGAGAAGTGAGTCTTTTCAATCAATCGGCCCAGCGCCGCCTGGCTGACTGTAATGGTTTGGCCTGCCTTAATGTCTTCAACAACCGGAAACTCGGCGGCCGGTAAAGTCACAAGATTGAACTTGCTCCTACCAGCTCGAACGCTTAGCTTTTCACCACTCAAACTGACGCTAACCTCAGACCCCTCAGGCAAAGCGCGACAGATATCGAGAAGCTTTCTTCCAGACACCGTAATTTCACCATCCGATTCGGTCTCAACCTCGGTTTGTGCTACGAGCTCAACTTCGAGATCCGTTGCTGTGACCGCTAGCTGGCCGTCCTTCGCGATCATCAAAATATTAGACAAAATCGGCATCGTTTGCCGTCTTTCTACAACGCCGATTACGGCCTGTAGTGGCTTCAACAGCGCTTCCCGAGCTGCGGTAAACTTCATAGGTTCCACCTGTTAATAAATATTGGAAATAGATATTTTATTGTTATTATTAAGCAGGCATTTGCCTGTGTATAACTTTTATAACCCCAATAAAATCAATTAGTTAAGTGCTATTTTTTAACTCAATAAACAGCGCACGTCCTGCTTGCCCCCTGTGGGCACCCTGTGGATAACAATTGACACGAACTTTTTCCACCGCTTATCCACATCATCCTGTCAAAGTTCTCAACAGGTTTAAATAGTCATCTGCCACACGCTTGTCCGCCTCTCGCAATGCCTCTATTCGTCGGCAACCGTGCAGCACCGTTGTATGGTCGCGGCCGCCGAACGCATCGCCAATCTCCGGCAAACTGTGGTTCGTCAATTCTTTTGCTAACGCCATGCCAAATTGCCGCGGCCTGGCGATCGAACGCGTGCGTTTTTTCGAGAGCAGATCCCCAACCCGAATCTTAAAATAATCAGCGACAGTTTTCTGAATGTTTTCAATCGAAACGAGCCGGTCCTGAAGCGCAAGCAAGTCCCGCAACGCCTCTTTGGCGAAATCAAGGTCGATCGCTCGCCCGGTGAAGCGATAGGTTGCGATAACGCGGCGCAAGGCCCCTTCAAGCTCGCGGACGTTAGAGCGTATGCGTTTGGCAATAAAGAACGCGACCTCCTCCGGAAGCGCAATGCCTTCCGCAGCGGCTTTACTCATCAAAATAGCGACAGAGGTTTCCAGCTCGGGAGGCTCTATGGCGACAGTAAGGCCCCAGCCGAAGCGCGATTTAAGCCGCTCCTCCAGACCACTGACCTCTTTCGGGTAGCGGTCGCAGGTCAAAATGATCTGCCGCTGCCCCTCAAGTAGCGCATTAAAGGTGTGGAAAAACTCTTCCTGAGAGCGCTCCTTACCGGCAAAAAACTGAATATCGTCGATGAGCAAAGCGTCCAATGACCGATAGGAGCGCTTGAATTCGGAAATGGTGTTGTGTTGCAGGCCCTTTACCATGTCACCGACAAAGCGCTCAGAATGCACATAGCTAACCCGCGCGTCCGGATTCGCCTTAATCATGGCGTTGCCAACGGCGTGCATCAGGTGCGTTTTGCCGAGTCCGACACCGCCGTATATAAACAGCGGGTTGTAGGACAGGCCCGGGTTCTCACCAATCTGCGTTGCCGCAGCCTTGGCCAGTTGATTGCTCTTGCCCTCGACAAAACTCTCGAATGTAAAGGCGGGGTTTAGCCGTGACGCGACCGGAGAATGAGCGCTAGCCTGTATTGGAGTGGCTTTTGGGCGCCCGGCCGCCGGGGCCTGAGGGCTGCGGCTGCTACGAGACCCGACCTCGATGAGCACCTCTGTGCCACCGCCGGCTTCTTCCACAAGCTGCAAAATGCGCTGCATGTGATGTTGCTGAAGCCAGTCGACCACAAACCGGTTCGGCGCGAGCAGCCGCAGCACCTGGCCGTCGTCCACGGCCTGCAGGGGGCGAATCCAGGTGTTGAATAGCTGCTCGGGAAGCTCCGCCTTTAAGACGCGAAGACACTGGCTCCATAGCGTCGATTCAGCAAGCAAGAAGTTCCCCAAAACGGCCCTAAATAGCAGCGGACCATGATACAAGTGTAAGACAATAGAAAGATCGGCAGTCTATACTGAAACCCCAAGGTTTACATCCGTCTATTGACACTGTCTGGGCATCTGAGTAACCTTGCCGACCTTCTGAAAAACCGGCCGTATTTCGCCGGTGAACGATCCGAGTAAACGTCATGAAACGCACATTCCAGCCCAGCAAAATCAAGCGCGCGCGAACCCATGGTTTTCGTGCACGTATGGCCACGAAAGCCGGGCGCCTCGTTATCAAGCGCCGCCGCGCAAAAGGCCGCGCGCAGCTGACGCCGTAAATTTACGCGAACGTCACGACGACGAACCAAAAACCACACTTGCAGAGCAGCGCTGGTTTCCGATTCCCAAGAGCGAGTCGGCTGTTAACCGCTGCGGCTTTCGGGCGCGTGTTCAAAAAAGCAACGCGCAGCCGGGATAAATTATTTACAGTGCTGTGCCGGGACAGCGAAGACGAGACCGCGAGGCTCGGGATGGCGATCTCGAAAAAACACTGTCGTAAGGCCACAGAGCGAAATCGGATCAAAAGGCTGGTTCGAGAGTCGTTCCGGAAACACCAGCAGCAGCTTGCGGGGCTCGATATCGTAGTCATTAACCAACCGGCAGCGGCGATGGCGGATAATGGGACGATCGGCGACAGCCTTGAGCGACACTGGCAACGATGTGCGAAGGCCAAACAAAAACTTACAGAGCGGGATAGCTAACAGATGGACAATCAACGACTGCTGATCTGGGGACTTTTCGGATTCCTGGCGTGGATTACATATCAGACCTGGGTGCAGGACTACGCGCCCGCGCCCGCGGCTCAGCCCACACAGGCGGTGGAACAGACTGCGCTAACGGGGCCCGCAGACGGCGACGACCTTCCCGAGCTCAGCGCGCCAAGCGACGGGGCGCTGGACGCACCAGCGCCGATGAACGACACCGCCGCGCCGGAAATGGCGGCAGCGGCATCGAACGCACCGTTCATTCGCGTCAAAACCGACGTGCTGGACGTTGAGATCAGCCTGCAGGGCGGAACGTTGCAATCCGCATTTCTGACGGGTTACCCGGTAGCAAAAGATCGACCGGACACATTAATACAGCTCCTGAGCACCGAGCCATCCAATTTCGGCGCGGTCCAGACGGGTCTCAGAATCGCCGGCGAAGGCGAAGAGCCAAATCATCGCGCGATATTCACGAGCAGTAAGGACACCTATGAACTGGGTGGCGCGCAAACCCTGGTCGTGCCGCTGCAGTGGAAGAGCGCAGATGGCGTTAGCGTTGAAAAGCGCTTCCTGTTTACGCAAGGCGGCTACGCGATTGTTATCGAGCAGGAGGTTACCAACGGTGGTGAAGGCCTGTGGCGAGGCGCCCATTACGCCCAGACTCAGCGCATCTTCAAAGAACAGGAGCGGTCGATGTTTGATGTCGACTCGTACTCGTTCGCCGGACCGATTATTTACAACGGTGAGAAATCGGAGAAGCTGAAGCACGACGATCTGATTGAGGATGGGGCGTATAAATTCAAGTCGCAAAACGGCTGGCTTGGCTCTATCCAGCACCATTTTTTAAGTGCGCTGATTCCCGAAGCCGGAACCGACCAGTCCTACAGCGTATCAGCACGCGATGATCGATCGACAGCCAGCATGATCGGCCTGGCGCAAACGATAGCGCCGGGCTCAAGCAAGACCTTTACAACGACGGCCTTCGTTGGCCCGAAGCTGCAAGCACAGCTGGAAGAGATTAACGAGACCCTCAAGCTAACCGTTGATTACGGTTGGCTCACCATTATTTCGCAACCGCTGTTTTGGTTGCTTAGCCTCGTTTTCGGCTTTGTCGGTAACTGGGGTGTCGCGATTATTCTGGTCACCCTCCTCATCAAGCTCGCGTTCTACAAGCTTACAGAGTCAAGCGGCCGCTCGATGGCGAAGATGCGCAATCTTCAGCCGCGCATGAAGGCCCTGCAGGACCGTTACAAAGACGACAAGCCGGCCCTTAGCACCGCGATGATGGAGCTGTACAAGCGCGAGAAAGTAAATCCAGCCGCGGGTTGTTTGCCGATCCTGATCCAGATGCCGTTCTTCCTCGCGTTTTACTGGGTGTTACTTGAAAGCGTAGAGATGCGTCAGGCGCCGTTCGCGCTGTGGATTACCGACCTGTCCACCAAAGACCCGTACTTCATCTTGCCGCTCATCATGGGCGCGGCCATGTTCATGCAGCAGAAGCTGAACCCGGCACCGGCTGACCCGGTTCAGGCGAAAGTGATGCAGATCATGCCGATCATGTTCACGGCGTTCTTCGCCTTCTTCCCATCCGGCCTGGTTCTCTACTGGGTTACCAACACGCTGTTGTCCATTGCCCAGCAATGGAAGATCAACACGGTTGTGGAGCGGGAAGCCAAAACGAAGAAACACTAAGGTCTGTCACGACCCCGCAAGGGTCGTGCGCACCCTGGTTTCGCCACACCGCTACGGCTGGGAAAACCAAGCTTTATATTCTGCATCCAATTGCTACCTGTGGTCTCATTAGGTCATGAAAAACCTTCACGACACGATTGTCGCCGCAGCGACGCCACCCGGTATTGGCGGCATCGGCATCGTGCGAGTCTCGGGAGGACAGACCGAGTTTATCGCCAGAACATTACTGGGTAGCCTGCCTGAACCGAGAACGGCAACATACCGAAAATTTCGCAACAGGGACGGCCAAAACCTGGACGCCGGCATTGCTCTGTACTTTCCGGCACCGGCTTCATTTACGGGCGAACCGGTTCTCGAGCTGCACGGCCATGGCGGCCCGCTCGTTATCTCTCACATCGTTGCTGCGATCGTTGAGCTGGGCGCGAGACAGGCCGAGCCCGGTGAGTTTTCCCAGCGGGCGTTCCTGAATGACAAGCTGGACCTGGTGCAGGCAGAGGCCATTGTTGACCTGATCAATGCTGGAACATCGCAGGCGGCCCGAGCGGCGCTCAGGTCGTTATCCGGAGCCTTCTCGACGGCCGTTGATGCGCTGGCAGAACAGCTGATCCGATTGCGCCTGCATGTCGAGGCGGCCATCGACTTTCCCGAAGAAGAGATCGACTTCCTCTCGGACAAACGGCTGCAACAGCGCCTCGTCGAATGCGCGGATACTTTTGTTCTGCTGCAGGAACAGGCAAAGCAGGGACGCGTACTGCGCGACGGCTTTCAGGTCGTCATCGTCGGCAAACCCAACGCCGGCAAATCCAGCCTTCTAAATCTTCTTAGCGGTCAGGATGCGGCAATCGTTACAGAGATAGCCGGAACCACCCGCGATATTTTGCGCGAACAGATCGACATCGACGGGCTCTCCGTCGAGCTGGTTGACACCGCGGGGCTGCGCGAAGACCCGGACCGCATAGAGCGGGAGGGCATTCGTCGAGCCCGCAATGCGTTGCGAAGCGCCGATGCCGTGTTATGGATAAAAGATGCGACCGAGCCGGGCCCCGGAAAAATAGAAGAGCCGCTGCCGGACGGCGTGCCAGTCGTCGTGGTCATGAACAAGATCGATCTTTGCGACGCACAAGACGCGCGAGCAGAAGGGGCGATACAGCTCTCCGCGAAAACGGGTCAGGGGCTGGGACACCTGCGACAGCGCATCCGTGAGCTGGCCGGATACGAGAACCAGGGAGAAGGGGCCTTTACGGCCCGGAAGCGCCACCTGCAGGCGCTTGAGAAGGCCGCAAAACACTTTGATACGGGCCAAATCGCGCTACAGGAGGCGCGAGCGGGCGAGCTACTGGCCGAGGAATTGCGACTCAGTCACCAGGCGCTTGGCGAAATAACGGGCGCCGTATCCTCCGACGACCTCCTCGGACGAATATTCTCCGAATTCTGCATCGGCAAGTAGCAATATCAGCCAGTGCGTTGGCTCAGGGGTGGAAGCGCGGCGCTGAAATCGAAACCTCGGTGACCGGGCCGTATTGCGCGACCTGCTCTCGAATGATTTCAGCATCCCCCAGAATGACAAACACCAGGGCGTTAGCCGGCGGGTAGACCCGATCGATCACAGAGGCAATCGATTCTTGTGTCGCGGCAGCCAGGCTTGCGCCGTAATCGTTGATGTAGCCAGCATCAAGACCATTGACCTCGAGCATCGCAAAAACCCCTGCAAGCTGCGCCGCCGTTTCAAGCCGGGGCGGAAACTGACCCATGATGTAGTTTCGTGATGACTCAATCATGGCGGCATCAAGGCCGTTATCTCGAAGGCGGCCTAGCGTGGCAAGAGCAACATCCATCGCTTCGACGGTCGTGCTGGTTTCGGTGAACGATTGGATGAAAATGGAACCGGACTGCGAGTACCGATCGAGCCGTGAGCTTGCGCTGTAACTCAGGCCGGACTTGGTGCGCAACTCGGTGACAAGCATGGACGTGAAGCGGCCACCGAATACCGTGTTGGCGAGGTCGAGTTCCGCACGACCCGCAAACTGTCTCGCAACACCCATGTTGCCGATGTAGAAATAGGTTTGTGTGGCGCCTGGTTTGTCAATCAGGTAAACGCGACTGCCTATTGGCGGTTCAGTCGGAGCAACTTCAATCGGTGTGCCCGCCGCCGCACGCCAGCCGCCAAACGCGGCGCTTAAGGCGTCGCGCATTGACGCGAGGTCGAAATCACCGGAAACCGAAATAATCAGCCGATCACCGCCGAGCATGTCCGCATAGTAGGCCAGCAAATCACCGTGTGTAACTCGCGCTAAAGACGATTCGCTACCGCCAACCGGATTGCCATAAGGGTGCTCGCCAAACAAGAACGCATTTGCGTAAGACGACATCAGCCGATTGGGGTCCGAGCTCTTGGCGGATGTGATCAGTTTGATGCTGCGATCTCGAAGCGTCTCGAACTCCTCGATAGCCAGGGTGGGTCGTTGCAGGGCGTCCGCCACCAACTCCACCATCAGGTCTGCGTCCCGCGACATGAATTCCGCGGATACGGAAAGTGACTCCAGGCCTGCCGATGCATCCAGCCGCCCGCCGACAGCGGCAACGGCTTCCGCGAATTCGGATGAGCTTCGTTCGTTTGCGCCTTTGACCAGCAGGTTTGCCAACAGGCTCGCGAGACCGTGCTTGTCCGCGGGGTCGGCGACCGCACCACCGCGCATAACCGCCTCAAGGCCGATCAGCGGGACGTCATGATTTTCATTGAGAATCAAAACGGTGCCGTTATCGAGCACCACGCGCTCAGCGTCGGGCAGCGTCACGCCCTGACTAAAGGCCGCAGTGGACAGAATCAGCAGCAGCGAGGCAAGGTGGTATTTTAGGCGCCTCATGGTGCGTCCTCCTCTAGGGGTGAGCGCAATACGCCAACCGTCATCTTATGAGGGTCAAAAACGTCTGCCGCGACCTGCTGAAGCTGTTCTGCCGTCACTGCCGAGAGCTCGTCAGGCACGGAAAAAGCGCGCTGATAGTCGCCGAGAAAAACCTCCGCGTTGCCCAAAGCCGAGGCCTTGCCATTAATGGTCGCGAGGCCGCGCCAGTAATCGGCTGTCATGGTGTTCCGGGCTTTTTCGAGCTCGGCCGGGGTCACGCCATCGCGGGCGATCTTGTCCAGCTCTTCAAGCATCCGGGCTTCCGCGGTAGCGACATCTGCACCAGGGGGCAGTGTCAGGTAAAAATAGACAAGCCCGGGATCAAAGCCCTCCATCTGGAAGCCACTGATGGCCAGAGCGATCTGCTCTTCCTCAACAAAAAGCCGGTGCAGTCGAGACGATTCACCCCCAACAAGAATGTTCAACAACAGATTCATTGGCAGCGTTTCCGGGTCCGTGGCGCTACCGGTATGAAACGTCATGTGCAGCAGTGGTGTCGGTGAATCGACCTCGACCAGCAACCGCCGCTCCCCCAGTTGTTCCGGCTCTTTGGTACGAATCGGCGGCGGCGGCGCTTGTGCGTCGATCCCGCCAAAATATTCCTCTGCGAGCTCGAAAATCTCTTTTGGCGTTACGTCGCCCGTAAACACCATCGTCAGATTATTCGGTGCGTAGTAAGTGCTGAAGTGCTCCTCGATCTCCTGCTGCGTCCAGCTCTCGACGTCGGACACCCAGCCGATGACGGGGAACTGGTAAGGGTGAGCGCTAAACGCCGTCGCGTTCATTTCCAGGTAGAGACGACCAAAGTTATCGTTGTCGTAGCGCAGCCGCCGCTCGGAATACACCACGCCGCGCTCTGCTTCGACGACCTCAGGATCGATAGCAAGGTTCTCCAGGCGGTCGCTCTCCAGGTCAAAAATGGTTTCCAGTGCTGAGCGCGGAAACCAGTCCTGATACACCGTCAGGTCTTTTGATGTGTAGGCATTGTTGGCGCCACCGACCGCTTCCATTGTTTCGTCGAATTCGCCCTGTGCACGGCGATCGGTGCCGTTGAACATCATGTGTTCAAAAAAGTGTGACAGCCCGGTTATGCCCGGATACTCGTTTCTCCCGCCAACACGGACGAAGTTGTACATCACAACGTTTGGAATATCGTGATCCGGCCAGACGATAATACGCAGTCCGTTATCGAGTGTGTGCGCCCTAATTTCCTGAGGCACATTGTCATTTTCCGGCCGCTCATAAACCGGCGCGAGCAGGATGGGCTCGATAATTGTCGGAAACTCAAACGTTGGCAACAACCTTTGTCCAACGAGTGCGAGGATGCCCAATACCGCGAGCACCGACATGGCGGCGTTCAGCTTCTGGCCGGTCTTGTATACGATTGATTGCGTTTGATCGACGTCCAGAGACTTCTTCAGCCCCGCAGGCGTGATCTCATAGGCCCACGCAAAGATCAGGGCAACCGGGAATCCGAGAGCGAGCACCAGCAAGACAAATTCGTTCGCCCACTGGGGCGCCCCCAGCCAGAGAAGCGATCCGCCGACAACCCACAAAAACAGCAAACTGGCGAGGGCATACAGCAGCGCAACTTTAAGAACGTTGCGGCGCCGGAGTTCTGAAAACAGAGCCATAATAATTATTCTTGTCGTTGGGGCCCCCATGGTGGAGAAACCGCAAGATTTGTCAACCGCAGGAGCGGCTCCAGACAGCGTAATCCGACCTGCGGCGGCAGCCTATCCGAGCAGGCCCTCTCGGCGGTAAAGGCGGGCGCAGACCCACGTCAAAAGGGCGCCAAAAAATAAGGTACTGCACACAGAAATCGCGATATGCAAACCGTTCAGCGGTTCATTCTTGACCATGTCGACGAGGATGAGGTGCTGGCTTAAAGAAGGTACAAACATGAATTCGAGCTGCGGTCTGAGCGTCAAAATACTAACCACAAGAATGGGCAACGTCGGTGCAATTAACACCGCACTCAGCCAGGTTTGCGCTTCTTTATAGCTTTTCGTAAACGATGCAACGAGCGTCATTAATGCTGCGCCGAGCAGAATAAACGGCAGCAACAGGAAAAAGGCAGCAAGGACAACACCCAGGTCAAAGTTGGGCGTCATGCCGAGCTGCTCCAGCGGCATGAACTTGAGCACCACGTAAAACGATATCAGGCTGAGCATCAACGACGCCGCCATGAACACACAGGCGGCGAATATTTTTCCAAGGATAAGCTGATCACGAGTTACCGGCAGCGACAACAGCGGCTCGAGCGAGCCGCGCTCGCGCTCGCCGGCTGTGCTGTCGATCGCCAGATACATTCCGCCCATTAGCAGCGCGAAGATGAAGAAATAACTCATCATGCCGAGCAACATGGCGGAGCGCCCGCTGGGCGTGGACACATCGACCGCATCAACATTGATGGGCGTTAGCAGCATAGGATTAACGCCACGGGCGGACAGGCGAATCGTGGCAAGCTGCTGGTTGTATGCATGCAGCGCGCCACGGGCGCGGCGGGCCTCTTTTTCCCCCTGCGAGTTAGCCTCGTCGGAAAAAAGCTCTACCTTGGCGGGAACCGTATCGGCGAGCAGCTCGCCGAAGTTTGCCGGTATGACCAGGACAACGTCATGTTCCCCGGCTTTTACCGCCTCCGCTGCACCATCGATGTCCTCCGGCCCAGCAACGATGTTGATGTTACGGCTGCGCAGAAAGCGCATCAGGTTGGGTGCGTGTTCCTGGCCGATAACCGGCAGGTCCATGGTGCTGTCGGCATCGTCCAGCGCCCGGTCGATAGACAGGTTGATAACGAAGGCGAACAGCACGGGTCCAAAAATTGGCCCCATCAGAAGCGCTGACACCAGCGTACGTCGATCGCGAATGTTATCGAGAACTTCTTTGAAGAAAACGGTGAGTAGCGTACGCATTATTCTTCTCCCACCATCTTGATGGCACAGACAAAAGCCTCTTCGAGGTCGCTCTGACCGGTACGCTCACGAATGCCATCAATGGAGTCGTCTATAGCAACCTGGCCATTGGCTATAATGCAGATGTCATCACAGAGCGCAGCAACCTCCTGCATGACGTGCGACGAAAACAACACGCAACGACCCGCATCTTTGAGCTTCAATATCAGGCGCCTGAGTGAGCGCGTCGCCATCACGTCGAGACCGTTGGTTGGCTCATCGAGAATGACATTCTGCGGATCGTGAACCAGGGCTCGGGCGAGCGATACTTTGGTTCGCTGACCCTGGGAAAACCCCTTGGTGCGCCGATCGGCAAATTCCTCAATCTCCAGCAGTGTGATAATGCCTGAGACGCGGTCGTCGACCTCGCTCTTGTCGATGCCGCAGAGGTTTGCGTAGTAAGCGATGTTTTCGCGAGCCGTCAAATGCGGGTACAGACCGGCACCGTGTGGCAGGGCACCAATATTCTTGCGGGCCGCGAGACTGTCGGTCACAACATCTGCGCCATCGATGCTTGCCGTGCCTTCGTCCGGCTTCAACACTGTGTACAACACGCGCAAGGTCGTCGACTTGCCCGCGCCGTTGGGTCCGAGCAGGCCGGTTATTTTGCCGTCGGGCGCCGCGAAGCTAACACCGCGAACGGCGTGCACCTTGCCGAAGGACTTATGTATGCCGTCAACCCTGATCATGGTTTTGGCCCCGAGAAATCGAGGAAGAAGGGCATCACAAAGCTTCGCTCCAGGCATGAGGCGTCGAGTCCGGCCGGGTCGGCTGAGTCAATAAAGTCAGCCACCAGTCGAGGGTTACAGCCAACGCTGACCTGTCCGTGCCCCTGGTCCTTGCCGATCAGGTGTGTGGCGTTTTCAAGGTCGATCATTGCCATGTCCGCGTAGCGCGGTGGCGTGATCGGGTCTGCGTCACCGGAAAGCAAGAGTACGGGTAGGTTGGTCGCGAGCGGTGCCTTGAAGTTTTCGTCGATGGGACCCGCCGGCCAGACCGAGCAAATGGCGTCCAGCGCCTCGAGTTGCAGTGTTCCCATGTAGCTCGCCTCAAGACCGTCGTAATCAATCGTCGACGGGTCATAAAACGGCACATCTTCAGCGCACATGACCGCGTTATGCATACCGAGCGACAGCGCGTCCATCATGGCGATCATCGTCATCATGTATTGCGAGCCAAGCGGAACAAGGTTGCCCTTGCCGGCCTCATCAATCAGCAGCGGTATCAAAGCCATTGAATGCGGGTGATACGCAAGCAAACGCACAGCGGCCGAGAATTCACCGATGCCGAACAGGACCTTTTCTGGCCTGCCGGTGCTCGGGTGTGGAACGGTAATTTCAACACCAACCGCACGAAGATCCGCGACGACTCTGGCGAAGCTCTCTCTAAGATCCGGGAAGCGCTCATGGCAGCTTTCTTCCGCGACGCAGCGAGCGAGTATCTTGTCGATTGCCTTCTGGCTTTCGGTTGCGATTTCAGGACCCAGAGAAAGCTGCGGTGGTACGACGCCATCGATCACAACCGTGCGGGTTGAATCCGGGTAGCGCCGCGCGAAATGCTGGGCGACGCGAGTGCCGTAAGAGATGCCGTATAAGTTGAGCGAGGGGTAGCCGAGCGCTTCGCGCACCGCCTCTATATCGGTGACCGCCACGCTGGTGGTAAAGAAGCGCGGATCGTATGGTAGTTCCGCGAGGCAGCGCTCGGTGTACTCGATCGTTTGTTCGATGGAATACTCGCCATCCGCCACACTGTCGTCAAACTCGCAGTCCATCGTTGCTGACTCACCGGTACCGCGTTGATCAATGAGCAGGATGTCGCGGTTTCGCCGGACATCCTCGAACGCCCAGGAATAGCCCGCGTAAAACTGCACGGAGCTCTGCCCAGGCCCGCCTGCGATCGGAACGAGCGGGTCCGGCTCGGGCGTAAGGTTGAGGGCGGGGACAACCGCAATGCGCAGCTCGATCTCGCCAGGCACTGCGCCGGAGGGGTCAAGCGGACGCAGCAGCGTTCCGCAGCGGGCCTTCATGCTGGAAGTGCCGGGACCAGCGTTTATGCGGCAATCTTTCAGCTCAAGCTGTGGGCCCGGCTCCTGGGCATTGGCAGCGCTCGTGGCCAGAAGTGTGGCCAGCAGCGTAATCGTAAATCGGAACATTCTTTACTCTGTGCGAGAAACAGCCGGCTATCTTGGACAACGGCCCACAAATAGTAAAGAATGCGCGACCCTGACTGGTTAAGTTTTGACCACTTTTGACGATGACCGAAAACTACGATGTGATTGTGATTGGCGGCGGACACGCTGGTACGGAGGCCTGCCTTGCTTCCGCACGGCTGGGCGCGCGCACGCTTTTGGTCACGCACAACGTGGAAACCCTGGGCCAGATGAGCTGCAATCCCGCGATCGGCGGAATCGGTAAGGGCCACCTTACCCGCGAAATCGACGCCCTGGGCGGCGCGATGGCGCAAGCCGCTGACCGGGCGGGCATCCAGTTTCGCACGCTGAATGCCAGCAAGGGTCCTGCGGTGCGCGCGACCCGAGCGCAGGCGGACCGCGTGCTTTATCGTGGCGTCATTCAGGGGATGATCAAGAGTCAGCCAAACCTGACCGTGCTGCAGCAGTCGGTCGATGATCTGATTCTGGACGGCGATCGCGCTACCGGGGTGGTCACCGAAGACGAACAGAGAATCCTTGCCAAAACGGTGATTCTGACGGCCGGTACATTTCTGGCCGGCCGCATCCTGATTGGGCAGACCGAGAAGGCCGGTGGCCGTGTGGGCGATGCGCCGTCGACAAGCCTCGCCGGGAAACTGCGTGAATTGCCGTTCAATGTTGCGCGCCTGAAGACGGGCACGCCCCCGCGTCTCGATGGTGCGACGCTGAATTATGCAGCGATGGTCGAGCAGCCCGGTGATGAGCCGACACCGGTGTTTTCTTTTCTTGGCGAGCGCCGCCAGCATCCGCAGCAGATTTCCTGCCACATAACGAACACGACAGAAGAAACGCACGACATTATTCGCGGCGCGCTGCATCAGTCACCGATGTATTCGGGAATGATCGAGGGTGTCGGTCCGCGTTATTGTCCATCGGTCGAAGACAAGATCGTGCGTTTTGCAGACAAAACGTCGCATCAAATTTTCGTTGAGCCGGAGGGGCTAACAACCAGCGTTGTGTATCCGAACGGCATTTCGACCAGCTTGCCGTATGAAGTGCAGATCGAGTTTGTGCGCTCGATTACCGGATTTGAGAGCGCCGTGATAACGCAGCCGGGTTACGCCATAGAGTACGACTATTTTGATCCGCGCGACCTGCGGCCAACGTTGGAAACCAAACACATTCATGGGCTGTTTTTTGCGGGCCAGATCAACGGCACGACGCAGGCATCAACGCGGCGCGACAGTCACGCGATGAAGAGGGCTGGTTCCCGGAGCGACACGAGGCTTACATCGGCGTTTTGATCGACGACCTCATCACGCGCGGCGTTAGCGAGCCGTATCGAATGTTCACAAGCCGCGCTGAATATCGACTGACTCTCCGCGAAGACAACGCCGATTTACGACTGACACCAAAGGGCCGCGAACTCGGTCTCGTTGATGACAGGCGCTGGAATACTTTCAACGCGAAGTACGCGGCGGCTGCCAAAGAGCAGGCGCGCCTCGACGGCACTTTCGTCAGGTCAGAGAACTCGACCGCTGCCAAACTATTGAAGCGGCCGGAATTCAAGTACGCGGACGTCGCGACGCTTGCCGAAGTTGGCCGCGGCGATATGGACGAACTTGCAAGCGACGAACAGCGAGAACAGGTCGAGCTGCAACTCGAGGTTCAGGCGAAGTACTCGGGTTATATCGAGCGCCAGGAGCGCGAAATCGAAAAACAGGCGAAGCAGGAATCCTTGCGGTTGCCACAAGACATCAATTACGAAGACGTTAGCGGTCTTTCGAATGAAGCGCGGCAAAAACTGCTGGCCGCCCGGCCCGCGACACTCGGTCAGGCATCGCGTCTTGAGGGCATGACGCCGTCCGCGGTGTCGTTAATCCTGATACATCTTAAGAAGCGGCAGCTACAGAAGAGCGCCTGATTACGGATTAGCGCTGGCAGGCAAACGTCTGCAGACGAACCGGCGGCCGCGTGAAGTCTTGAGACTGCAGCGTTTTCCACAGCAGCGGATAGTCGCGAGGATCAAATGTCCGGTAGTTGAGGTGCGCCGCTAAAATAAACAGCTTTTCGGGCGTGTCGTATTGGCGCAGCAACTCTCTGGCTTCGTCGACGCGGCCGAGCGTCATCAGGATCAGCCAGCGGACGCTCTCGGCAGAATCGAACGACTCAAATATGGCATCCGCGTCGCTGACACGACCCTCGGCGCAGGCCTGTCGAATACGCACTATCGCCTTGCCGTCGGAATCCTCAGAGCGCAGCGCATAGCTGTCGATCAGCCCGGCAGCCCGCTCGATTTGGCCAGCATCCAGAAGTGCCCGGTGTGACTGGTAGTAGAAGTTCGGTGTCAGCTCCTCGCCGCCTGCGCGAGCGCCGTCCAGCCGCTCATCCACCATTCGAACCGCTTCATCGACGTCAATGCGGCGCATTTGAGTGATGACGCCGCCGCGAAAGTCACCGGGCTCGAGCGGCAGGGACCAGGCCCTGAGGGCCGCTTCACGCGCTTTATCCTGCTGCCCGGATTGTTGGTAAAGGTCCGAGAGGAGCCGGAACGCATCAAAATCCCCGGGCTGTAGCGCGGCAAGCTCCTCAGCGATCCGCAACGCCTCGTTGACCCGAACGTCGACGACAGCCCTGCGATACTCGGTTCGCAGTCGCTCGACGTCCGAGCGAGCGAGCCTGATCGACGCCTCCAGTGCGGCGTCGAAGCGGGCACGACGCTCTTCATAGGCTGGGCCGAGGTCAGAGTACGCGGTTGTCGTGCTATCAAGCTGCAGGAACCAGATTGCCACGAGCTGATTGTGGGCATCAACAAAGTCCGGGTCGATAGCGACGGCCTGATCGAAAACGGCGGCCGCCTCCAGCTGCTTGGCGGAGTCAACGCGCTCATATGCCTCGTTTTGAAGCGCCAGCGCCTGCAGATACAACTCCCAGGCTTCGACCGATGATGTCCCGGATGACATCATTTTCGCGAGCTCCGCAGGGTCCATGGCAGTCTGCAGCGCCTTGGCGATCTGAATGGCAATTTCTTCCTGGATCGTAAGGGAGTTAGCAATACTGCCGTCGAAGGTTTCTGACCAAAGGTGCTTGTCATCGGTAGCTCGGATTAGCTGTGCCGTAACACGCAGCTGATCTCCGGCGCGACGCACAGAGCCCTCCAGAATATGAGCGACGTTCAGGGCCTTCGCGATATCGGGAATACTCTCGCCTGAGCCCTTGTACGCGAACGATGAGGTCCGTGACGCGACGTGCAAATCCGCGGTGCGCGCCAGAGAATTGAGAATTTCCTCAGTCAGGCCGTCGGTGAACCAGGACTGGTCAGCGTCAGGGCTGAAGTCCGCGAACGGCAAAACGGCGATAGACCGGTCGATCACGGCGGCGACAGGAGCCGTCGTTTCCCCTGCCCGCTCCTGAAGGGCATCCCAGCCGATCCAGGCGACGGCAGCGATTAGCGCGATTGTCGTGACGCGATTCAAGGCCTGACCGGAGCGCGGGTCCTTCGGCGCATCGAGCGGTACGTCTTCCGCTTTCTTCACGCCCTCCGGCGTCAGCTCATACGCCCAGGCGAGAAACAGCGCGATGGGTAGACCGATCAGCAACACGATGATCAGCATTTGCATGATCCAGTCGGGCGCTTTGAACGCGTCAGCCGCCAGATCGACGACCTGCGCCAAAAGCCAGCCAGCGATAACGTAGGCAATGCCAACGCGGAATACGTTGCGGTGCCGAAGCTCGTCGAAAAAGTTACGCATGGTCTATCGTTTGCACTCAAAAGTTTGCGGTCTTACCGGTGGCCGCTCGATTCCCTGAGACTGCATCGTCTTCCACAATAGCGGATATTGCCGCGGATCAAAGGTGCGATAGTCAAGGAATCCGGCAAGAATGAACAGCTTATCCGGCGTATCGTATTGTCGCAGGACTTCGTCGGCCTCTCCCTCGCGGCCGAGGGTTTTGAGGAACAACCAGCGCGTATTTGAGTCAGGATCAGTCGCCGCAAACAGCTTGTCGGCGTCCGCCACGCGGCCTTCGGCGCAGGCCTGACGCACCCGCATCATCAATTGGCCGTTCTCGTCAGACGACCGCAGCAGAAACAGGTCCATCATTTCCCGCGCCCGGTCAAGATCGCCGGCGTCCAAAAAAGCGCGCTGCGCCTGATAGTAAAATCCCGGCGGCATATTCGCCTCTTGCAGCCCCTCGTCGATCATGCGCAACGCTTCCGTCATATCGATGCGCCGCATATTGTAGATCACGCCAATCCGCGCTTCGCCGCCACTGTGACGAAGCCCCCACGCCCGGATGGCGGGCTCGCGAGCCTTTTCAAGCTCGCCTCTTTCTTGATAGAGCCCAACGAGAGAAGCAAGCGTATTGAAGTCATCCGGAACCAGAGTGGCGAGCTCCTCAGTCAGGCGTAGCCGGTCGTTAATCCTGACGCTTAGCTGAGCCTTAAGGGCTTCGGCCCGAATGCGATCAACCGGACCGCGGGCGTACTTGATCGCCGCGGTAAGAGCGCTATCAAAACGCGCGAGCCGTTCGGCATAAGGCGGGCCATCTGCAACGTAATTAGTGGTGGTAATCTCGAGCTGAAAATACCACAGGTCGGCGAGTGCCTGATGCGCATCAACAAACCCCGGATCAATCTGCACCGCTTCGTCGTAAATATCAGCGACCTCAAAGATTCGTGCCCGCTCGTCGAGCTCGATGATCTCCATAGCCAACGCGTGGCCACGCAGATACGTCTCCCAGGCCTCCACTGAGCCGGTGCCGGCAGAAACCATGCGCGCGAGCTCCGCCGGGTCCATCGCTGTTTGCAGAGCATTCGCGATCGCAACGGCAATCTCTTCCTGGATGCTAATGGAGTTATCGATATCGCCGTCGAAAGTTTCTGACCACAGGTGCTTGTCGTCGTTGGCGCGTATCAACTGCGCCGTAACACGCAATTGATCACCCGCCCGCCGTACCGAACCCTCAAGGATATGTGCGACGCCCAGGGCGACCGCAATATCGGACAGATTTTCAGTCGTGCCTCGATAGGCGAACGAGGAGGTCCGCGAGGCTACGTGCAGATCGGAGGTTCGTGCCAGTGAATTGAGAATTTCTTCGGTCAGGCCGTCCGCAAACCAGGCCTGATCGCCGCCGGGGCTGAAGTCGTCGAAGGGAAGCACCGCGATGGACTTGTCCACAGCAGCTTCGGACATTAGTGATTCGCCCGGCCCCTGCAGCTTATCCCAGCCCAGCCAGCCAACCGCTATAATCAGCGTCACCATAATGACGGCGTTGAGACGCTTCCCGGCCCGCGGGTCTTTCGGTGTGTTCTCCGGGAGGTCCTCGGCTTTCACGACGCCATCCGGGGTCAGCTCGAACGCCCAGGCGAGAAACAGCGCGACCGGCAGGCCGATCAGCAAGAAGATAATAAGAGTGCGCATCACCCATTCGGGCGCGGCAAAGCTCTCGGTGGCAATGTCGGCCGCCTGCACAAACAACCAGCCGGCAATCACATAGGCGATGCCAACGCGGAATACGTTGCGGTGCCGCAACTCTTTAATGAACCCCCGCATATGCGGTTCCCTGACCAAAGTCAGGCAGAACAATACCATTGTTGCGATGTAGCCGGGCAATATTGCGGGCCATTCAGGTATGCTTCGGGACATGAAAATGCACCGACACCTACTGCTTCTTTTGGTCCTCTCTGTCGTTTCTGCGTGTGGCGGCCCAGACAGCGCCGAACCGTCATTATCGGTGCTTAATCGCGGCATCAGCTCTGATCCGGAGTCTCTCGATGCGCACAAGGCGCGCAGCCTGCAGGCCGCGGACGTACTGCGCGACCTGGGTGAGGGCCTCGTTAGCTTCACCGCCACCGGCGAGCTGACGCCGGGCGCCGCAGCGAGCTGGGACGTTTCCGAGGATGGTCTGACCTACACGTTTCACCTTCGTGCTGACGCAAAGTGGTCGAACGGCGACGCCGTTACTGCCGATCATTTTGTCTTCGGCGTTGAGCGTCTTGTTGACCCGGCCACAGCGGCGTTTTACGCACAGTTTGTCAGCGAGATCTCGGCGCTGGAGGCGGTCGATGATCAGACGCTGCTCATCAGCCTGGCTCGGCCAACCCCCTATCTCCTGAGCTTGTTGACACACCCCGCCACCTTTCCCATGCATCCGGGATCGATTGCCGAATTCGGCGACAGCTTTGCCCGCCCAGGAAACCTCCTGTCCAACGGGGCCTATGTTCTGACGGAGTGGATACCCGGATCGGTCATCACGATGCGGCGCAATGAGCACTACTGGAACAATGCGAATACGGCGATCGATGAGGTTCGCCACCACATAATGACGCAGGAGATGACCGAACTGTCACGCTACCGGGCTGGCGAGATCGATGTCACCGGGTCTGTGCCACCGGACAGCTTCGAACAGATCAAAGAAGAATACGGCGATCAATTGCACGTCTCGCCATACCTTAATCTCTATTACTACGGTTACAACCTCACCAAGCCGCCGTTCAAAGACAGCCCGGAATTGCGGCAGGCGCTGTCGATGGCGATCGATCGCGAGTTGCTGGTAGAAAAAGTAACCGGGCGCGGTGAGACGCCAGCGTATAGCTGGGTGCCACCGGGCACCAATAATTATGAACCAACAGTATTTAGCTATGCGCCGCTCAATCAGGAGGAGCGTAACCAGATCGCACAGAGCCTCTACAAGGAGGCCGGCTACAGCGAAGAGCACCCCTTGCAACTTGAGCTGCGCTACAACACATCAGACACACACCGTCGTATCGCGTTGGCGATTCAGTCGATGTGGCGCGATGCGCTGGGTGTTGAGGTGACGTTGATCAACGAGGAGTTCCAGGTGTTGCTGGCAAACATTCAGGGCCGGGAAATTACACAAGTGTTTCGTGCCAGCTGGGTGGGCGACTACAACGATGCGCACACCTTCCTGAGTATTTTGCAGTCTGATAATGCGGCAAATATTCCTGGCTATCGAAGTGAGAAATACGACGCGCTGATGCAAAGCGCAGCAGAGCAGGTAAACCTTGATCGGCGGCGCCTGTATCTCGAAGAGGCCGAGCGCGAGATGCTCGCAGATCATCCGGCAATACCGATCTATTTTTACGTCAGCAAGCACCTGGTCAGCCCCCGCGTTGAAGGCTGGGGCGACAACGTTCTCGATTATCATTACTCTCACCACCTGAGTATTAAAGCGGCCGAATAGCCGCGCAGGAACAAACTCTTGCTGCGATACACATTGCACCGACTGCTGGGGGCAATACCGACGCTCTTGTTGGTAATCGTCCTGGCCTTTCTCATGGTGCACGCTGCGCCGGGCGGGCCGTTTGATGCTGAGCGAGCACTGCCGCCGGAAGTTGCCGCCAACATTGAGGCGGCCTATCACCTCGACGAACCTTTAGCGAAACAGCTCGGCCGCTACGTGTCCGGACTGCTGCGCGGTGATCTGGGCCCGTCGTTTCGCTACCGCGATTACACCGTGGCCGAGCTCATTGGCACCGGTTTTCCACTGTCGCTAAAAATCGGCCTGCTCGCGATCTTGCTTGCGCTGATGGTTGGGATTAGCAGCGGTACAGTAGCCGCGCTTCGGCAGGGGTCGATGTTGGACCGCATCGTTATGTCGTTCGCAATGACCGGTATTTCCATTCCAGTTTTCGTCGTCGCGCCCGTGCTGGTGCTGCTGCTCGCAGTGAAGCTGCAGTGGCTGCCTGCCGGATGGAGTGGTGCGCCTGGAGCAGCCAAATACATTTTGCCGGTTATTACCCTGGCATTGCCACAGATCGCCTATATAGCGCGGCTAACACGCGCGAGCATGATAGATGTGCTGGGCCGTGACTTTATTCGGACAGCGCGCGCGCAGGGCCTCGGCACGAAAACGATTATTCGGGTGCATGCGCTAAAGCCGGCGATGTTGCCCGTCCTGTCGTACATGGGGCCGGCCATCGCCGCGATACTGACGGGGTCTGTTGTTGTTGAAGAGGTCTTCGGCATACCCGGGCTTGGCCAGTTTTTTGTTCGCGGCGCATTGAACCGAGATTACACGCTCGTTCTGGGTATCGTTATTTTCTATGCGACGCTGATCATCGCTTTGAATCTGATCGTCGATATTCTCTACGGGGTTATCGACCCGCGAGTACGAAACGAGTGAAAAAGAGCGGCGGCATTTTGCTCTTCATTCTGGTGCTGGCCATCGTCGGTCCGTGGCTGAGTCCGCACGAATATCAGGACACCAACTTCGGTGAGATATTCAACGCGCCGAGTTTCGCTGGAATGCATTTTTTTGGCACGGATGACCTCGGTCGTGACCTGTTTGTTCGAACCATGCTGGGCATTCGAATCACACTGCTGGTTGCAGTTGTTGCGAGCGTCGTGAGTCTTCTTATCGGCGTAACCTACGGTGCCGTTGCGGGCTATGTTGGTGGTCGAGTTGACGCTGTCATGATGCGCTTTGTCGATACCCTGTACGCTCTGCCATTCATATTCTTCGTCATACTTTTGATGGTCGCCTTTGAGCGCAATTTCTTATTGATCTTTATCGCGATCGGCGCAATCAATTGGCTCGATATGGCGCGCATCGTCCGCGGCCAGACCTTAAGTTTGCGTGAGCGCGAGTTTGTCGACGCGGCTCGACTGACGGGAGTGAGTACCGCGCGCATAATTTTCCGGCACATCGCGCCGAACCTGCTTGGCATCGTCGTCGTATACGTGACGCTGACGATTCCTCAGGCAATTTTGGTGGAGTCGTTTTTGAGTTTTCTCGGGCTGGGAATCCAGGAGCCGCAAACCTCTCTCGGTTCGCTGGTCGACGGTGGCGTCAATCAAATGGAGGGTGCTGCGTGGATGTTGTTGATTCCGGCCGCGCTGCTCGCATTGATTCTAATGTGCTGCAACTTTTTGGGCGACGCGCTCCGTGATTTCTTTGACGCGAGAAAAGCACCATGAGCCTGCTTGAGGTTAACGATCTAACGGTTCGCTATGGCGACAGCGCGGTAGTCGACTCAGTGAGTTTCGTGGTCAACCGTGGCGAGTCGGTCGGTATTGTCGGAGAGTCTGGTTCCGGCAAGTCGCAAACCGCGTTGTCGATACTCGGATTACTGCCGGGGAATGCGACAGTGACCGGCAGCATTCGTTTTGATGGCCAGGAGCTCGCTGATAAGACGGACCAGCAGCTCGACGCGATTCGCGCCATGAGTATCGGCATCGTTTTTCAGGACCCGATGCAGGCACTAAACCCCTACCTCCGGGTTGGCCAGCAGTTACGGCAAATTCTGCTGCAACATGAACTTGCCAACGGCGCCGAGGCGGACGAAAAGGTCAAGAAAATGCTGGGGCGCGTAGGACTGCCGGACCCCGAGCGCCAGTTTCACGCGTTTCCGCATGAGCTGTCCGGCGGCATGCGACAGCGCGTAATGATTGCTTCGGCAATCATCTGCGAACCCGACCTCCTGATCGCTGATGAGCCAACGACAGCTCTCGACGTTACGGTCCAGGCGCAGATTTTGGATCTGCTGGAAGAGCTGCGTGATGACACGGCGCTGTTATTGATTACTCACGATCTCGGCATCGTCGCCGGCCGCTGCGAGCGCCTGCTGGTTTTTGATGGGGGCAGGCTGGTTGAGTCCGGCGCGACGACATCCATTTTTTCGTCGCCTGAAAACGCGCACACCGAAAAACTGCTGGCGGCGGCGCTGCGAACTGACCGCGGTGAGATTCGGGCAGCCGCCAACGGCAAAACCGTACTCGGGGTGGACAATGCGTCGGTCAGCTATCGAGACAAGTCGAAGGAGCGACTGGTTGCTGTGACGGATGTCAGCCTGTCGCTTCGCGAGGCCGAAACGCTGGCGATCGTTGGCGAGTCGGGGTCGGGCAAATCCAGCCTTGTTCGCGGGTTGCTTGGGCTCATCCCAATGCGCGCCGGTCGCGTAGTCTATGCCGGTGAGTCGCTTGAGGGACCGGTGCAATTTCGATCTGCAGCGCAGCGCAGAGATTTGCAGCTCATTTTTCAGGACCCAGCCAGTGCACTAAACCCGCAAATGCGAGTGCAGACGATTGTTGGTGAGCCGCTGCTGGTGCATGAGGCGGCCATGTCGGCGGATGCCCGCAAAGAAAGCGTTGCGTCGATATTGAACAAGGTCGGTTTGGATGAAAGCTACTTGCGACGGTTTCCACATCAATTATCGGGCGGGCAGGCACAGCGTGTGGCAATTGCGCGTGCGTTGATACTTGAACCCAGAATCCTGATTTGTGACGAGGCGGTAGCGGCGCTCGATGGCTCCGTTCGCGAGCAGGTTCTGGAGCTGTTGAACGATGTGCAGCGCGACACCGGCTTATCGATCATCTTTATCTCGCACGACCTGGCTGTGGTTCGTTCGGTAAGCCATCGTGTTGCTGTCATGTATCTCGGCCAGCTCGTCGAGGTTGCAGAAACCGCGAGCTTGTTCTCGAGGCCACGACATCCCTACACGCGGGCGCTCATCGATGCTTCACCCATACCGGATCCACGGGTTGCGCCGGCCTCGGCACCGCTGAAGGGCGAGGTTCCCTCGTTACTAACGCCGCCAACTGGCTGTGTGTTTCATCCACGATGTGTTTTCGCGCAGGAAGATTGCAGCAAGAAACAGCCCGGCTTGAGAAGGTTTGGCGGTTCGCGTGTGTCATGCCACCGCGCCGATGAGCTTGAGCTGTAATTAGACAGCCCGCATCGATTGTTCCATGATGCCGCCTTAGTCACGGGTCAAAGCCATGTCATTCCTGCAGGAACTGAAGCGTAGAAACGTCGTAAGGGTCGCGGTCCTTTACGTTGTCGCGTCGTGGTTGCTGCTGCAAGCGGCCGATCTTTTGTTCGACGCGATGAACGTTCCCGAGGCTTGGTTGCGATTTCTAATCGCAATACTCGCTCTCGGCTTGCCCTTCGTTCTGATCTTCTCCTGGGTTTTCGAGCTGACACCTGAAGGGGTCAAACGCGAGAAGGACATCGATCGCGAGCAGTCGGTGACGCCGCAAACGGGGCAGCGCATCAATACGGTTATCGTTGTTTTGCTGGTGGTGGCGGTTGCCATGATAGGCATCGACCGGCTGATACCGGAAAAGGCCGCTGAACCTGTCGCGGCTGCGGGTCAGGAAGAGGTCCTTGAGGCCGCGACCCCGGAGAACTCCATCGCGGTGTTGCCGTTTGCGGACCTGTCGGCTGACGGCGATCAGGAATATTTCTCGGACGGTATCGCTGAAGAAATTCTTAACGTGCTGGTGCGTATTGATGGTCTTGAGGTTGCATCGCGGACGACGTCATTCGGCTTCAAGGGGCAAGAGGCGTTAGGCATACCTTTTATCGCGGAGAAGATGAGCGTACGGCACGTGCTTGAGGGCTCGGTTAGAAAGGCCGGCGACACGGTGCGTATCACGGCGCAGCTAATTGACGCGCAAAGCGACAAACATCTCTGGTCTGAAACTTACGATCGCCAACTGACCGCCGAGAGCATCTTCGCGATTCAGGACGAGATTGCAGGCGCAATCGTTGAACAGCTTGGTGTCTTGATGAACACCGGCGCAAGCGCTCCGGAGATCGTCGCCGACACACAAAACCTGAAAGCTTATGAGCTCTATCTTCAGGCGCACAAACTTTTCATCGAGCGTAGCGATGCATCAGGGGCGATAAAACTCTTCGAGCAGGCCGTGGCGGCTGATCCGGCGTTCGCGCGGGCCTGGGCCGGGCTGGCGGCTGCGTATGTTGTCGCTCCGGGGTGGGGGGTTACAGATCGCGACTATTTTGAACTGGCGGAAATGGCGGCAAACGAATCAATCAAGCTGGACCCGGACCTGCCGTTGGCGTATGGCGTTCTGGGTCAGGTACTTTGGGGGCAAACTCCGCCGCGGATCGAGGATGCCCTTGCATATCTTGACAAGGCGGTAGCGCTGGACGAACAGGAGGCAACCTCCCTGCTTTGGCGGGGACTATTTCTTATCGATCTGGGTTACTTCGACCGGGCGGAGCGAGATCTAACTCGCTGCCTGGAAATCGATCCGGCGTATGAAATCTGTCGCCGTGGAGTGGCCACGACGAGGTTGCTTGCAGGCGATGTCGGTGAAGCAGAGAGGCTTTATGAGCAAGGGTTGCTCAAAGGTTTTAATGGCAATGCTGATATATTTTTGTTTTTTCAAATAGAGCAAGGTCAGCGGTTCGCTGTATTGTCGGCCATCTCGGCGCGTTACGACGCAACTGATCAGGACTGGCTCATCGAGCCACACTTCAATGCAATGACTGACCGAGGCTTTGACTTTGACGCTGTGCGTGCGTCGATAGAAGCACAGCATAAAGCGTCAACCGGCAAGGCGCTGGATTGGACGGCAGAAGAGTACCTCGCCCTCTACTTCAAGAATTACGCAGCGATTACCGAGTATCCGGACAATCCATTCTGGTGGTATCCCTACCCCGAAGACTTCAAGCAGTCGCCGCATAGAAAGCGCATGATTCGCGATTTCGGTCTCTTCGCCTACTGGCAGATACACGGCTTCCCACCACAGTGTCGCGCGGTGGGTGACGATGATTTCGAGTGCGACTAGCCCTACTCGCGAATTCCTTCCAGCCCGACGAAGAACGAGTAATAGAGTGCCGTATCTTCAATGCGACGGAAACGACCGGTCTTGCCGCTGTGGCCCGCCGCCATGTCGGTCTTTAGTAACAGCATATTGTCGTCCGTCTTGTATTCACGCAGCTTCGCAACCCACTTCGCCGGCTCCCAGTACTGAACCTGGGAGTCGTGTAAGCCCGTCGTCACCATGATATTCGGATAGTCTTGCGCGGCGACGTTGTCGTAGGGCGAATAGGACAACATGTAGTCATAGAACTCTTTCTCGTTTGGATCGCCCCACTCGTCCCACTCGCCAGACGTTAATGGAATGTCCTCGTCGAGCATGGTCGTTACGACGTCGACAAAGGGCACCGCGGCCAGCACACCGTTATAGAGCTCTGGCGCCATGTTCAGCACAGCACCCATCAACAAGCCGCCAGCGCTACCGCCATAGGCGTAAAGATGATCGGCCGACGTATAGCCTTCGTCGATCAGGTATTTCGA
>JAACFM010000166.1 GCA_009937445.1 Gammaproteobacteria bacterium
GATGGCATCGCTGTCGACGCGTTTCATGGGTTTGCCATCGACAGGGCTTAAAGGCGCCTGGCGAATGCCATCAATAGGAAACACCGTTGCCTGAATGGTTTCGTGGCGGTGATTGAACTCGAAGCCAGCGTAAGTTTCGATCTGGCCGCGACGACTCTTGAGGCGGCGCTCGTAGGGGCGGAACTGTATTCCCATATCGCCAATTTCCATCGCGACCATTTCGGGGCTGTCGGCGAACAGGTGCAAATTGACCGCTGAGTTTTCATCCGCAGTGCCGGCCAGCACGGGCCCGACCAGTCGTGGTGAGAACTCGGTGAGCAGCTCCATAGCCGACAGAGCCGCCGTCCGCATCAATCGCAACAAATCGCCGTGGGATTCTCCACCGAATATCTGTAAGTGATCTGACAACGCTGATTCTATTTCAGCGTTTCCGGGCAAAGATCCGCGTCCGTTAACGCCCAGCCGCTCCGCCGCTTTTTGTTTGGCAAGGCGGTAGTCTCGAATCCCGTGGTCAATAATCAGGCGCGCCGCTTCCTGCGCCACCACCTGTCGGGCACGTTCAGACTCAGTGGTTCTTTTTTTCCCCATTGACCTCTAGCGCAGATCAGAAAATGGATTCAGACTCTTCGTCCTGCTCTTCAACGCCTGCCGATTCCGGATCGATACCGGCGGCATTGTTGAAAGGATCGGTGACTTCATCAAGGTGCTCGCAATCAGGCACGTTGCCAATGCGAAAAACCTCAAACGTCACGTCGGCCTGACCGGAGCGTGCCGGACAACCAGTTGCTCGATCAATCTTTACCGAGATGATGCCCTCTGGCATCGGCATCTGATGTTCCGGCGCATTCTTAAGTGCAATGCGAGCAAACTCAATCCATATCGGCAGCGCAGTGCGTGATCCTTCCTCGCGCGGACCGAGTGGCAGGTCGTCGTCATAGCCGACCCAGACAATCGCCGCAAGATCGGCGTTAAAGCCACCGAACCAGGCATCGCGGCGATCATTTGACGTTCCTGTTTTTCCTGACAGGTCGGAACGACCCAGTTCGCGACGCGCCCTTACGCCCGTTCCACGCCGCACTACATCGCGCATCATGTCCTGAATAAGGAAAGCATTCTGTGGGGTGATCGCTTGTGGTGCGAGATTGATCCCTGCATATAACTCGGGCGCGTCCTTCGCGTCTGGCCGATACGATAAGACGACGTCCGCCATTTGCTCGAGCATCAGTTCCCGGTCAATGACTCCTTCATCAATCAGCCGCTCCATGTTGCTGACCTGATGTGCCTCATCGGGCACGCATTCATCACAGACAATCGCCGGATCTGCCCGAAACAATGGTTCACCGGCCGGACCAAAGATTGCATCGATAACGTAAGGCTTAACGGCATGACCACCGTTGGCGAGCATCGCATATCCCTGTGCCATATCCAGCGGCGAGGCCTGCCCGCCACCCAGGGCCAGCGAGCCGTTGCGAATCAACGTCGCATCACTAAAGCCGAATTTTTCAAGGTGGCGAATGGCGTTGCCAACGCCTGTCTCGAACAGTAGCAAGCGAACCGACACAAGGTTCATGGAGCGAACCAGAGCCTCTCGCATACGTGTCGGACCGTAGAATCGACCGCTGTAGTTGATCGGACGCCATATGGCTTCGAGTTCGGATGAACTGATGACCACCGGTGCGTCCAGCACAACAGTGGCTGGCGTGTTGCCATGTTCCAGCGCGGCCGAGTAGATAAAGGGTTTGAATGCGGAGCCCGGCTGCCTGTATGCCTGGCGCGCCCGGTTGAATTTGCTGGTCGTATAGTCGAAACCACCGGTCAGCGCGGTTACCGCACCATCGTACGGGTCGATAGAAACGACGGCCGCCTGGGCCTCAGGGACCTGGGCAAGCGCCCAACTGCCGCTGATCGTCGGCATGACGTAAATGATGTCACCGCGAGCAATGACTTCTGCGGCTGTTGCGGGCGCGGGGCCGTAGGTTTCGCGGTCAATAAACGGATTTGCCCATTTGATGCCAGCCCAGGGCAATATGGCCTGGCTGCCATCGCGGAACAGGATGGTCGCCTCGTTATTCTCCGTAACGGACGTCACCAGCGCGAGCGACAACCCACCCGGCGCGTAGCGATTGAGCGTGCGCAGAATTTCGGGGGGCCACTCCTCGGCCGGAACAAGCAACATGTCATCAGTGAGTTCAAACTGTTGCAACGGACCGCGGTAGCCGCGACGCCGGGTAAATTCCAATAAGCCGTTACGCAAGGAGTAGTTGGCTGCCTGTTGCAGGCGGGAGTCGAGCGAGGTGACGACCTGATAGCCGGCGGTGTAGGTATCCTCGCCATAACGACTCAACATCTGGCTGCGAACCATCTCGGCAACATACGGCGCATTTAATTCGACGGCCGCGCCATGCAAATGTGATTCAAGTGGAAAATCCATTGCCTCCTGATAGGCACGGTCATCGATGAAGCCAAGTTCGTTCATTCGACCCAGCACATATCCTCTGCGCACTTTGGCGTTTTTCGCACTGGACACGGGGTTATAACGCGATGGCGCCGGCAAGATACCGGCAAGCGTGGCCGCTTCAGCCACGTTTATGTCGGACAGGCTCTTGTTAAAGAAAACCTTCGAAGCGGCGGCGACGCCGTGCGCGCGTTGACCGAAAAACATCTTGTTCAGGAACAACGCCATGATTTGTTCCTTGCTGAATTCCTGCTCAATTTTCCACGCAAGGAAGGCCTCGGTAAGCTTTCGCTGCACGGTCTGTTCGCGAGTCAGGAAGTAGTCGCGCGCAAGTTGCTGCGTCAGGGTACTGCCACCGCCTCCGGAGGCATTGCCGGTCGTAATGAGGCGCGAAACGGCCCTCAGGAAGCCACGATAGTCGATGCCCGGGTGTTCGAAGAAACGTCGGTCCTCGGCGGCGATAAAGGCTTGCACGACGTGCTCCGGAAGATCCTCATACGTAATCGGAATGCGTCGACGTTCCCCAATCTCGCTGATCAAAAAGCCATCGCGACTGAAGATACGCAACGGCACCTCCAGGCGAATGTCTCGAATAGCTTCCGCAGACTGGAGGCTCGGCTGCACATAGTAATAAGCGCCAATAACGCCGGACACGGCCGTGATTCCCCCGATTGCTCCCAATCCGAGTAAAAGAATCACTGTCCGGAGGACTCTTCGTCGCCTTATGTGACGTGGATTAACTTTTTTTTCCATTCGTTTATGCATAGTTACAGGCGTTTTCAGCCGAACATCCCTGTTATTGAACGCGGTTGTTCACCCGATTAAAGGTTACGGTTATGTGCGGCTGGTGCAAGAAATGTGGCTTTTTAGGGGCAAAGGCTCGTGACGAGATGTAAGGCCGCCGATGATAGACGGCGACACCGCAATCTCGCAATAACGAGTATCACATTGGGCCGACGACTGGTTCACGGTAAGCACCTACAAGCAGCATTATCATAAGGATGTTCGGATCGTGAACAAAGTCACGTTTTATTTAACATTTTATTGATATATAGTTAAATCGCGTTGCTAATGTCCGACCTAGTTTTGACTCGCAACTTA
>JAACFM010000087.1 GCA_009937445.1 Gammaproteobacteria bacterium
CGTCGCGATCAAGCAGCATCGAAGACGCGGTTGGACCCCAGGAACCCGCAACGTATGACTCGACCTTTTGCTTTGATACCTGCCAGGCTTCGATTATGCCGTCAATCCACTCCCACGCTGCCTCAACCTCGTCGCGGCGCATGAACAACGCTGGATTGCCTCGCAAGACTTCCATCAGCAAGCGCTCATAGGCATCCGGATACCGAACACCAAAGGTCTCTGCAAAGCTCAGGTCGAGCGACACTGGTCGCAGGTTGAACCCACCCGGGCCAGGTTCTTTGGCCATCACTGACAGCCGCACGCCCTCGTCAGGCTGCAATCGAATCCGCAGCAAGTTTGGTGAAACGTTGAATTCCTGTTCCGGAAAAATCGAGTGAGGAACGGCTTGAAACTGCACAACGATTTCAGAATGCTTCGCCTTCAGGCGTTTTCCCGTACGCAGATAAAAAGGCACACCAGACCAGCGCCAGTTTTCGATTTCGAGCTTCAGCGCGACGAAAGTTTCTGTGGTGCTGTCCTTGTTAGACAGCTCCTCAGCGAATCCGGAGACCGTTTCGCCATCAATCGCGCCCGCCGTGTATTGGCCACGCACCGAATGGGCCTTCGCATCGTCGGCCGATATCGGCTTCAGTGAGCGCAGCACCTTCATCTTCTCGTCACGAACAGCGTTTTGATCGAGGCTCGACGGTGGCTCCATTGCAAACAGGCAGACCAGTTGCAGCAGGTGATTCTGGACCATGTCGCGAAGCGCTCCGACTCCATCGTAAAACTCAACACGACCACCGACACCAAGATCTTCGGCCACCGTGATCTGCACATGGTCGATCGCACTGCGCCGCCACAGCGGTTCAAACAAGGAATTGCCGAAGCGCAGCGCCAGCAGGTTTTGCACTGTCTCTTTGCCAAGATAATGGTCGATACGGTAGATCTGGTCTTCCCGGAAACACTCGCCAACGGCGTTATTTATCTCGCGCGCGGACTCAAGATCTCGGCCCAGGGGTTTTTCCAGAACAATACGACTCGAATCCGTGATCAAACCGTTGGTTTTAAGGCCGTTTGCCAACGTACCAAACAGGCTCGGTGCGGTTGCGAGATAGGCCACGCGAACGCGATCTTCCCGACCGCTAAGCACGCCCACCAGTTCGCCCCACTCACCATGCTCGAATGCATCGGCCTGCGCATAGTGCAGTCGCTCGCTAAAACTCTGCCATTGAGCTTCATCAAAGTCACCGTCCGCCAGATTGCTTTGCAACGATGCTTTCACTTTCTCAAGGTAGTCTTCACGAGACCATGCACCGCGGCTGGCGGCAACGATCCGACTATCGGACGTAATCTGCCCGTCGCGGTTGCGGTGATATAGCGCCGGCAGGAGCTTGCGCATCGCAAGGTCGCCGGTGCCACCGAAAATAATCAGGTCGAATGGGTCGACCGGGACGAGTTGAGCCATGATGATTCCTTGATAATTTGCGTAAGTTTACTACAAAATGACAAGAAACAACCGGTTTTTGTAGTAAAATCGAAGAAAGTACTGTAATTTTACTACATGTTATCAGAGATAAACCGCATCCTTCCCGAACTCAGCCCATCCGAACGGCGAGTGGCCGAGTGGACCGTGGCACATCCGAAAGAGGCGGCCCATGCAACGCTTGCTCATGTTGCAGAGGAATGCGGTACCAGCGAGCCTACCGTTATCCGCTTTTGCCGTCACGTTGGCCTGAAGGGTTTTCGAGAGCTGGGCATCCGCCTTACTGAGGCTTTAAGTAATCCGACCAGTTACGTACATCGTGATGTCCAGGCAAACGACAGCTCTTCTGATGCAATAATCAAGGTCATGGACGCGTCAATAAAATCGCTTATCGACATGAAGGCGAGCCTCTCGCAAATGCCGGTCGACGAGGCCGTCGCAGCGCTTTCCAAAGCACGCCAGATTGCTTTTGCGGGACTTGGCGCATCAGGGCATGTTGCCAGCGATGCATACCACAAGTTCTTCAGACTGGGCATACCCTGTTCAACACTGACCGACACGCCGATGATTCTGCAGTTCGCTGCGATCGCGGAACCCAAGGATGTACTGGTGTTGCTATCTCACACCGGACGCTGGCCTGAATTCGCACAAGCCGCGCGCATGGCGACTGAACGCGGCGCTACGGTCATTGCCATCACCAACTCAGAGTCCGACCTGGCCAGGGCAGCTTCGATTCTATTTCCGGCGCAGGTCATAGAAGATACCAGCGTGTTCACGCCGATGAGTTCGCGCCTGGCACAGCTCGCTTTGCTGGACGCGATTCATGTAGCGCTCGCTCTCACCCGCGGGGCAGGCGCCACCGACCGATTGCGCCGTAGCAAAGATGCACTGCTACCCGGCTTCGGCGCCTGAGCGTAATGATCGATAGCTCGAACCAAAACCTGTCGTCGAAGACTCGACGAGCAGGCGTTATCCTGCACATGACTTCGCTTCCAGGTCCCTACGGCATCGGTGAAATCGGCTCGCGCGCAGAGGCGTTTGTCGACCGCCTGGTGGATATGCAGATCAGCGTCTGGCAGTTCCTGCCAACGGGCCCGACCGCATTCGGTGATTCGCCCTACCAACCACTGTCGACAATCGCCGGCAACGAATTACTCATCGATATAGACAACCTCATCGCGCTGCACCTGCTACACGATGATGAAGTTTCGGAACTGGAATTGCTGCCGCAGGAATTCGTCGACTACGACGCCTTGATTCCGATCAAGAACCGACTATTAGGCCTCGCAGCGAGCAGATTCGTCGACAGCAGCGATGCAGACTTACACGCTGAATTCGCAGTCTTTCTGGAACGCAATGATTCTCGCTGGCTACATAACTATGCCGTCTTCCGGGTCCTTAAGTCCCTGCATGATGAAAGACCCTGGCCTGAGTGGCGAGCGGAATTCAAGAACCGCGAGACTGCAGCATTGCGCGGTGTCGAGGAAACTGAGTCTGACTCCATCCTTGCGATTAAGGCGCTGCAATTTTTGTTTTTCCGGCAGTGGTTTGCCCTGCATGAATACGCGCGTGCGAGGGGCGTAATGTTATTCGGCGACCTGCCCATCTATATCGCATTGGACAGTGCCGATGCCTGGGCCAATCGCGACATTCTGATGCTTGACGAAGATGGGCGCCCGAAGGCGGTGGCCGGCGTGCCGCCCGACTACTTCAGTGAGGATGGCCAGCTTTGGGGCAACCCCCTGTATGACTGGGCGCAGCATGAGGCTGATGGATATTCATGGTGGATAGCACGTCTGCGTGCAAGCCTTGCGCTCGCTGATCTGATTCGTATCGACCATTTTCGTGGATTCGAGTCGTATTGGTCAGTGCCGGTGGACGCTGTCACAGCACGCGACGGGGCTTGGGAACAAGGTCCGGGCGACGCCATTTTCGACGCCATCCGCGCAGCCATGGGAACCTTGCCAATCATCGCGGAAGATCTTGGTGTCATAACACCGGAAGTAGCGGCTTTGCGAAGTCGCCAGCACTTGTCGGGTATGCGTGTTCTGCAATTCGAAGTCTGTAACGCTGAGTTCGACCTGGCGGGCATATCGGAAATCAGCGTCTGTTACACCGGCACCCATGACAACGACACGATCGTTGGCTGGTTCCTTGGCAGCGCCGACGAAACCCGCAGTCAACACGAAATCAGTGAAATGCAGCGGTCCGTGCTGCGATTCACCGGGGGCACGTCAGAGACGGTGCATACTGATATGATAAACGCCGCGTTTTCCACTGCGGCACACCTCGCAATCGCACCAATGCAAGATTACCTGGGCCTCGGAACGGAAGCTCGAATGAACACGCCCGGAGTCGCCGGCGGCAACTGGCGTTGGCGCGTCATGGATACACAACTTACACCGCAGTTTTGCGACACTGTGGCGTCAATGGTTATTGCCTCGGAACGGATGATCTCAAATGCCAACTAAAGAAAATAACGAATATGCACGTCACGTCAGCCGACTGACTCGGGATACGATGGCGCTTGTTCTTGCGGGTGGTCGGGGCTCGCGCCTGTATGAACTCACGGACTGGCGTGCCAAGCCGGCACTCTATTTCGGCGGCAAGTACCGCATCATTGATTTTCCGCTTTCCAATTGCATCAATTCCGGCATTCGACGAATTGCAGTGCTCACTCAGTACAAGGCGCACTCCTTAATTCAGCACCTGGTCTACGGCTGGTCGTGGTTTCGTGCCAGCAAACGCGAATTTGTAGAGATACTGCCAGCGTCTCAGCGCGTTGGCGGCGAATGGTACCGCGGCACAGCCGACGCCGTGTATCAAAACCTCGATATCATTCGGACACACTCACCAAAACATGTCTTGATTCTGTCTGGCGATCATATCTACAAAATGGATTACGGCCCGTTTCTCGCATTGCATTCCGAGAAGCAGGCGGACATGACCGTGAGCTGCGTCGAAGTTCCAATAGAGGAAGCTGCCGGCCAATTTGGCGTCATGACCGTCGATGAAAACGGCCGCGTCATCAGTTTTGATGAGAAACCCGAGCATCCAAACCCGATTCCCGGGAAGCCCGGCTTCTGTCTCGCCTCGATGGGCAACTACATCTTCAATACCGAGTTTCTTTACGAACAGGTTATCAAGGACGCCGATACGCCGGACACCAAGTTCGACTTTGGTGGCAACGTGATTCCGAGGATCATCGACGACTACAATGTGTATGTTTATCCTTACCGCGACCCGGAAACGGGCGAGCAGGCTTATTGGCGAGACGTCGGAACGCTCGATGCCTACTGGGAAGCCAACATGGAACTCGTTTCAGTTTCGCCGCAACTCGATATGTACGACACAGACTGGCTGATCAATACCCATCAATGGCAGTCTCCGCCAGCGAAATTCGTATTTGACGAGGAAAACCGTCGTGGCACTGCGATTCAGTCGATGGTGTCCGGGGGCTGCGTAGTGTCGGGTTCCGAAGTTCAAAGTTCCCTGCTGTTTTCACGCGCGCGCATCAACTCCTACAGCAGCGTAGTCGACTCGGTGATCCTGCCCGATGTCGATGTCGGTCAGAAGTGTCGCATCAATCGCGCCATCATCGATCGCGGCTGCAGAATCGAAGCCGGCACCGTAATTGGCGAGGACCACGACGCCGACCGCAAACGCGGGTTTCGTGTGACTGATTCGGGCCTGACACTGGTTACGCCGGATATGCTCGGTCAAAGCCTGCACTTCACGCGCTAACGATTCGCTATGACGACAAACAAGGAAGTTTTGTTAATAGCTGCCGAGAACGGCGCGCTTCGCGGTGGCAAGGTTGGCGGTGTGGCGGACGTCGTTCGTGACCTGCCGGCGGCGTTGGGCGATCACGGCTGGAACGCTACAGTCGTAACCCCTGCTTATGGCTCACTGCATAAACTTCCCGGTGCAACGCGCGTTGCCACGATCGACGTTAAGTTCGCGGGTGAAAACGAATCGGTCGATATCTGGCAGGTGCCGGGTAGCTTTAGCAATGTTCGGAACCTGGTTTTCGACCACGAACTGTTCGCGGCGAACGGGCCGGGACAGATCTATTGCAGCGATGAGCCGGGTCGTCCCTACGCCACAGACGCGAATAAATTCGCGTTTCTATGCGCAGCCGTCGCGGATTGGTTGATCGAAGCACAATCATTACCCGATGCCATTCATTTGCACGACTGGCATGCGGCGTTTTTCTGCCTGCTGCGGGACTTTTCGCCACGCCACAAAAAGCTGCGCGAAGTTCGTACCGTATTCACTATCCACAATCTTTCCTACCAGGGAACCCGTCCCTTGCGGGATGACGAATCGTCACTGGCTTCCTGGTTTCCGGACCTGCAATACGACCTCGCGTCGGTACAGGATTTGTCCGCACTCAATTGTATTAACCCGATGGCGACGGCTATTCGTCTCGCAGACAAGATCAGTACGGTTTCGCCGACCTACGCAAAAGAGATTTGCCTGCCGAGCGATGTAGCCACCAGTTTTGTTGGCGGCGAAGGGCTGGAGTCATTATTGCTTGATGCGACGACTGACGGTCGATTAATAGGTGTGCTGAATGGTTGCTATTACGACCAGCCATCGACCAAGCCAGACTGGCCCGCCGTGCTTGCTGCAATGAGGAAGCAGGTAGATACCTGGCGGGAAGCCGATCCTCTGAATGCAGCGCACAAACTGGCAGCAGAGTGTCTCGCCCGCCAGACCGATACCCGGCCGGAAAACCTCCTTGTCAGTATCGGTCGGCTGGTATCACAAAAAGCGACTTTATTTACGGCCATGACCCGCAAGCGGATACCCGCATTGGAAGAGATCGCGATCGGATTGGGCGATCGAGGATTACTCATCGTGCTCGGCAGTGGTGAGCCGAAGTTCGAACAATCTGTTCTGGAGATCGCCAGGCGCAACGAAAACATCCTGTTCCTGCTCGGTTACTCGGAGACGCTGGCAGATCCTCTTTATGAGATCGGCGACCTGTTTCTGATGCCGTCGAGCTTCGAGCCCTGCGGCATTAGCCAGATGCTCGCGATGCGCTCTGGCCTCCCTTGTGTGGTACACGGTGTCGGCGGCCTGAAGGACACAGTAGACGACGAAAAAACCGGGTTTGTTTTTGCGGGCAAGGATCTACAATCACAAGCCACGGCATTCGTTGAAACGACGTCGCGCGCGCTCTCCATTCACAGGAATCAAATGGATGCCTGGCTATCAATTTGTAACCGTGCAAAACAAACAAGGTTCGAATGGAGCGATTCTGCGGAGGTGACAATCAATAGTCTCTACGAGGTCGACAATGGCTGATTCAGCTCAAATAGACGCACTCGTGGCAGGGCAACATCGCGACCCGTTCGCCATCCTCGGACCACACCGGTCGGGCACATCCCGACTTGTGCGGTGCTTGCAGCCGGGTGCCGTAACCGTCTCTCTGATCAACGCTAGCGGAAAGCTTGTCGCTGCGATGGAGAAGATTCATGACGGCGGTGTTTTCGAAGGAACGCTGCCGCCACGCTTGCGACGCTATGCGCTGCGAGTGACCGCCAGCGATGGCACGACATTCGATATCGAAGATCCTTATCGATTTCCCTCAACGCTGGGTGAAATGGATCTGTACCTGCTCGGTGAAGGATCTGATCAGCACATATTCCGGAAACTCGGCTCGCACATCACAAAGATCGGCGGCGTTCCGGGTACGCGCTTCGCAGTCTGGGCACCCAATGCATCTCGCGTTAGCGTCGTTGGCGACTTCAACAACTGGGATGGTCGCCTGAACGTAATGCGCCTGCACCCGGGCAACGGTATCTGGGAGATATTTGTGCCGGCGGCGAGTCCTGGTGCGAATTACAAATATGAGATTCAGGACAGTGCCGGCAAACTACTGCCGCTGAAATCCGATCCCTATGCCGCTTACCACGAACCCCCGCCTGGCAACTCTTCTATCGTATTCGACAGCAATTACCACTGGAAAGATGACGCCTGGATGTCTCGCCGTTCATCAATACCAGAGATGGACCAGCCGATAAGTATCTATGAGGTTCATCCGGGCTCGTGGCGACGCAAGGACGACGGCGGCTACCTCGGTTACCGCGCCCTTGCCGACGAGCTGGTCGACTATGTGAGCGACATGGGCTTTACGCATATCGAGTTGCTGCCGGTCTCCGAACATCCGTTCGATGGTTCCTGGGGATATCAGCCCATTGGCCTGTTCGCACCTACGCAACGCTTCGGAACACCGGATGACTTTCGCTATTTTGTTGATCGCTGCCATGGGGCGAACATCAACGTAGTTGTTGACTGGGTGCCAGCACATTTCCCGAAGGACGAGCACGGCCTGGCCCGGTTTGATGGCTCGGCCCTGTATGAACACGCGGACCCACGCAAAGGGGAGCACGCGGACTGGGGCACGCTAATTTTCAATTATGGCCGTCGGGAGGTAGTCAACTATCTCATCGGCAGCGCGCTTTACTGGATTAAGGAACTGCACATCGATGCGATTCGCGTCGATGCGGTTGCGTCAATGTTATACCTCGACTATTCACGTGAAGACGGCGAGTGGATTCCGAACGAACACGGCGGCAATGAGAATCTTGAGGCCGTGGCATTCCTGCAGCGCTTCAACAGCGAGATTCATGCGGCGGGTGCTTCGACGTTTGCGGAAGAATCAACCGCGTGGCCCGGTGTCTCTCGCCCTGTTGACGCGGGAGGGCTGGGTTTTACCTACAAGTGGAACATGGGCTGGATGAACGACAGCCTGGTTTACATGTCTGAAGACCCGGTGCACCGCAAGTATCACCACGACAAAATGACCTTCGGACTCGTCTACGCATTTGACGAGAATTTCGTGCTGCCGCTGTCGCATGATGAAGTTGTGCACGGCAAGCGCTCGATTCTCGGCCGCATGCCCGGCGATGAGTGGCAGCAGTTCGCGAACCTGCGTGCCTACTACGCCACAATGTACGCACACCCCGGCAAAAAACTGCTGTTTATGGGCAATGAAATAGCCCAGCAACGTGAGTGGGATCATGACCAGTCACTGGACTGGCACTTGCTTGAACAGCCAGCGCACGCCGGCATACAGGCACTGGTGCGCGACCTAAACCATCTTTATCGGCAAACTCCGGCGCTGCATGAAGTCGATTTCGACGCGAGCGGCTTTGAGTGGATCGACTACAACGATCGCGACAACAGCATACTGTCCTGGATACGTCGCGATCGATCGGGCGGCTTTGTCGTCGTCGTGACCAACTTCACGCCAATGGCCAAAGAAGAATATCTAGTCGGAGTGCCAGTGTCCGGCAGCTACTCCGAGCTATTGAATACTGACAGCGAAAAATACGGTGGCAGCGGCCTGGCCAATAACGCATTACGGACGACGGGACATTCACAGCATGGCCAGGCGGACTCCCTGAGTCTGCGCTTGCCGGGCCTCGCAACACTCATCATCAAGCTAAAGGACGGAAACTGAAGCATGAAGGTCAAACCTGCCAAGCAAAGCACCTCAACAGAATTGCCGAAGAGCAAGGATTTGCCGATGACCGCCGATGCGATTCTGAAGGATTTTTCGCACTACTTCGGTCGTATGCTGGGGCGTCGTGATGTCAACGCTGATTCGCCATTTCTGTATCAGGCCGTCGTATACGCCGCGCGCGATCGGTTGATGGAGCGCTGGGGCAAAACCCGCGATGCGATAGAGACGAAGAACAATCGCCGCGTCTCCTATTTGTCGCTCGAGTTCCTGATGGGCCGATTGTTGCGCAACGCTCTGCTCAATCTCGGCATCGAGGACGAGACCACCGAGGCGCTCAACCGCATCGGCCTCGATCTCGAGGACATCTACGAACGCGAAAAGGACGCTGGACTCGGCAATGGCGGTCTCGGGCGGCTTGCAGCCTGTTTTCTCGATAGCTGCGCAACCCTGGCCCTGCCGGTAATGGGCTACGGCATCCGTTATCAATACGGGATGTTTCACCAGCGAATCGAGAACGGTCACCAGATTGAAGATCCGGATTCCTGGTTACGCGAGGGCTTCCCTTGGGAAATTGAGCGTATTGAATACACGCAGACGATTAAGTTTGGCGGACGCAGCAACACTTACACAGACATGAGCGGAACCACTCGCTATCAGTGGGTCAATACGCATGACGTGCTCGCGATTCCGTTCGACGTCCCAATACCCGGCTATGAGAATGACATCGTCAATACTTTGCGCCTGTGGTCGGCGTCTGCAACCGACGGCTTCGATCTCGAAGAATTCAATGCCGGCAGCTACGTTGATGCCGTCGCGTCAAAGAATGCGGCCGAGAACATCTCAATGGTTCTCTACCCGAACGCGGCGACCGAAAACGGCCAGGAACTGCGTCTTCGCCAGCAATACTTCCTTGCATCCGCAAGCTTGCAGGACACGATTCGTTATTGGGTTTCGCAACACGGAGACGATTTTGGCGAGTTCGCTGAAAAAAACTGCTTCCAGCTCAATGACACGCACCCGGCCGTCGCCGTTGCTGAGCTGATGCGACTTCTGATGGACGAGCACGGCCTCTCGTGGGATGAGGCCTGGGGCATCACGTCCAGTACCATGGCATACACCAATCACACGTTGCTGCCCGAAGCACTGGAATTGTGGCCCGTATCGATGTTCCGTGGTTTGTTGCCGCGTGTACTCGACATCATTTACGAGATCAACGCCCGCTTCATCGCCGAGATCAGTTTGCGCTGGCCCGGGGATAACGATCGCGTTCGTCGCATGTCGCTGATACAGGAAGGCGGTGACCCCATGTTGCGGATGGCTTACCTTGCGATCGTGGGAAGCTATTCGGTTAACGGCGTGGCCGCGCTGCACTCGAAGCTATTGCGCGAAGGGCTCTTTAGCGACTTCGCCGAGCTTTGGCCGGAGAAATTCAACAACAAGACCAACGGCGTGACCCAGCGGCGCTGGCTTGCCGCGTGCAACCGCGAACTCGCCGAGTTGATCAGCGAAAAAATCGGCAGCGAATGGACGACAGATCTCGCGCAGCTCGAAAAACTGGCCGAGTTTGCCGATGACCCTGAGTTCCAGCTTCGATGGCGCACGATCAAACAGAGTAATAAGTCGCGACTGGCAAAAAATATCGCAGCGAAAACCGGTCTCCAGGTATCAACGGACACTATTTTCGACGTGCAGGTCAAGCGCATTCATGAATACAAGCGTCAGCTGCTGAACCTGCTGCACGCTGTGCACCTGTACGACCGTATTCGTCGTGGCGACGGTGACGATATCGTGCCGCGCACGATCATCATCGGCGGCAAGGCGGCACCTGGCTATGTGATGGCGAAAGACATCATCAAGTGCATCAACAACGTTGCGCGCGTCATCAATTCAGACCCAATGATGACGGGCAAGCTGCAATTGATCTTCTATCCTGACTACAACGTCTCTGCGATGGAGCTTATTTGCCCGGCCGCGGACTTGTCGGAGCAAATTTCAACGGCAGGCAAGGAAGCGTCAGGCACTGGCAACATGAAATTCATGATGAACGGAGCGTTGACGATCGGCACTTTGGACGGCGCAAATGTCGAAATCCGAGAGGCTGTTGGCGCTGACAACTTTTTCCTGTTCGGCCTGACTGTCGATCAGATTGAGGCAATGCGCGGCCAGTATGATCCGCAAGCAATTATCGAAGCGGATAACGATTTCAAACGCGTTATGGACCTGCTGGATAGCGGCCACTTCAATCGCTTCGAAGCCGGACTCATGGACGGTATTACCCAGGCGATTCGTGAACCGGCAGACCTGTGGATGACTGCTGCCGATTTTCGCAGTTTTGTTGATACACAAAAGGTCGCCGCTAAAGCGTACGTCGACACAACGCACTGGACGAAGATGAGTATTCTTAATACCGCTGCCTCCGGCCAATTTTCTACGGACCGAACGATGCGCGACTATAACGATGATATCTGGCATCTCGAACCAGTGGTTCTCGCTGAAGAATGATTCAGCTCGGTTCAATACCGGAAACAGACGGCACCCACTTCGCGCTCTACTCCGGTATAGCCGAAGGTGTCGAACTGTGTTTTTTCGATGCCGCCGGCCATCAGACGCATACACAATTTCTTTCGAATTGTGACGACGGTGTATGGCACGACTTCGTCCCGGGCTGTCATGCGGGGCAACGCTATGGGTATCGCGTGCACGGTCCCTGGGCTGCCGAAAAGGGATTACGTTGCAACCCAGCCAAACTGCTCATTGATCCGTACGCCCGACAGATCGAAGGTGATTTTGTCTGGCACGACGCCGTGTTCGATTCGAAACCGGCCAAAGGGCGGCGGCGAGTCATCAGTACAGGGGACAGCGCTCCTTTTGTCCCGTTGTCCGTTGTTACGTCGACAATAGACACTCCGACGCATAACCGACCACACATACCGTGGAAAGAAACCGTTTTCTACGAAAGCAATGTGCGCGGCTACACCATGCAACACCCGGCTGTTACCGAGGCCGAACGCGGAAAATTTGCAGGCATGCAGAATGCTGAGGTACTTCGTTACCTCAAGGCCCTGGGCGTCACGTCCATCGAATTGATGCCGATTCACGCATTCATAGACGAGCACCATCTTGCTCGCCAGAACCTCAGAAATTTCTGGGGTTACAACACGGTCAGTTTCTTCGCGCCAATGCCACGCTACGGTGGCGATGATCCGCTGAACGAACTCAAGGATATGGTCCGGGCAATTCACGATGCGGGGCTGGAGGTGATACTCGATGTTGTCTACAACCACACTGGCGAAAGCGGCTTCGACGGACCGACGATTTCTTTTCGTGGCATCGACAATCTCTGCTATTACCGTGTCGACGCGGAAGATCCTTCGAGCTACATCAATGACACCGGCTGCGGCAATACGCTCAACGTTGATCACCCCGTAGTACGGCGGCTTGTTATCGATAGTCTCGGTTATTACGCTGAGCAAATCGGTGTTGACGGGTTTCGTTTCGATCTGGCGCCTGTCCTGGGTAGATACGCGCATGGTTTTTCGAAGACGCATCCGTTACTGGGCGATATCAGCAACGAGCCAGGACTAAAGAATCTGAAACTGGTCGCAGAGCCCTGGGACACGGGGCCCGGCGGCTATCAACTTGGCGAATTTCCGCCCCGCTGGGCGGAGTGGAATGACAAGTACCGGGACACCGTCCGTCAGTTCTGGCGTGGCGATATTGATACCAGCGGCGCCTTGGCACAGCGGATGCACGGTTCCTCAGATATTTTCGAAGGCAATGGCCGTCCACCATTCGCCAGCGTTAACTTTGTCAGCAGTCACGACGGCTACACGCTGCGGGACGTCGTTACCTACGAGCAGCGTCACAATGAAGCGAACGGTGAAGGCAACCGCGATGGTCACAGTCACAACTACAGCTGCAACTATGGGCACGAGGGTGACAGCGACGAACCTGAGTTACTGGAATTAAGACGGCGACAACGCCTGAATATTCTCGCGACGCTGCTGTTCTCCCAAGGGACACCGATGCTGCTCGCCGGCGATGAGTTTGGCAACACACAGAATGGCAACAACAACGCCTATGCACAGGACAATGAAATTGGCTGGCTGGATTGGTCGGGCCTCGATACGGATCCCGATTTTACCGAGCAAGTACGTGAACTCATTTGCTTACGCCGTGAAACCGCGTTATTGCGCATCGAAGATTATGTGCACGATAGCCTCCCCACCAGCGACGGCAGCATAGACATAGTCTGGGTCAACGCCGCCGGGGCAATCAAGGACGACCACGAATGGTTTGAGAGCAAAGCGTTCACACTGGTCATGTCTGACAGGAAGCAGGACGGAACGGAATCCGCCCTGGCAATATCGATCAATAGCCATCATGACGAAACCACTATTCGACTACCAGCCACCATGCACGACTGGCGAATTTCCTTTGCAACCGGAATCAGGTCTGAAACGCTGGCCGCGAACCGCACAATGACACTGGCCGGCCGATCGATAGCGCTTCTGCAACGATAGTCTCGTCGTGGAAAATACCTATCTTGTATTTATATGTGACCGACTCGATATAAGGCGTGTATGTAGACAACTATAGTCACACCATCGAAACAACCCAAATCGAGTACGAAATGACAGCCAAGATTTTAAGATTTTCTCTCACAGCCACAATGGTTGCCTTCAGCTTAATCGC
>JAACFM010000015.1 GCA_009937445.1 Gammaproteobacteria bacterium
TTGAGGTCGTACAGGAGTTGGCCGTCGACCATCGCCATGCGCAACTCTTCTTCTTGAGTTGCATTGATTAGCATTCTTTTCATGTTGCCCTACTTGAGTGTGGGAGGGCAGCAAAACGGGGCGTAGCGCCAGGCGGGCGCAGGAATTGTCACGCAAAGGAACCCGGCGCCGAATTGCGCCGTCGAAAATCTTCGTTAGTTCAGTTTGGGTCTGACACAAAATCGTCAGTACCCACAAAAAAATCAGCATGATTTCCCTGCGGCTTTGCCGCTGCGGCGCGCGCCGGAATCCGGTATCGCTGCCTTCTGAAATCAGGTCTCGCGGGTTGCGGGACCATAAAAAAATCGTTTGAAGTGTCTGCCCCGGTATCTATGGAGAGCCACTCGGCGGTAATATAACACACCCTAACCCCACTTCAAGCTATTGATCATGCAAGAAAAGCCATCCATAGGTTCCAAATCCGAGGCCACCGACGGAACTCGCCAGACAAAGGTGCGCAAAGTGGCGGTTGACCACGAACGCGCTGGCCAGCGAATCGACAATTTCCTGAAGGGGGAGTTGCCTGGAGTGCCGAAGGGCCGCCTGTATCGTTTGTTGCGCCGCGGTGAGGTTCGAGTCAACGGTGGCCGGGTACGGGCCGAATACAAGCTGATGGAAGGCGATGAGGTCCGTGTTCCTCCCGCCCGCGTTAGAGAAGAAGGCGCGCCGCCATCCGCCAAGATGGCGGCAGATATGCTTGATCGGGTGCTGTATGAAGATAAGCGGCTACTGGTGCTCAACAAGCCGACCGGCGTTGCTGTACACGGTGGCAGCGGCATCAGTCACGGTGTCATTGAGCTGCTGCGACACGCCCGTCCGGACCTCAAAGAGCTGGCGTTGGTGCATCGAATCGATCGCGAGACCTCCGGTTGCCTGGTAATGGCGAAACGTCGCAGTGCGCTGCGAGACCTGCACGAGCGTTTTCGTGAGGGCAAGGTCGAGAAGCATTACCTGGCGCTGGTCGTTGGGAATTGGCAACTCGGCGAGCAGCTGATCGACGCACCGTTGTTCGTTCAGAATCGCAAAAATGGCGAACGTCACGTGGTCGTCAGCGGCAAGGAGGGTAAACCGGCTCAGACTCGAGTGAGCTTGTCGCGAACCTACGGCAACTACAGCCTGCTGTCTTGTGCGCCGCTAACCGGTCGCACGCACCAGATTCGCGTGCATCTGGACCACGCAGAACATCCGATCGTTGGTGATGAGCGCTATGGTGATGATGATGCCAACAAGAAGGCGAAGAAGCTCGGTCTTAAGAGACTGTTTCTGCATGCGCAATCGATCGCCTTTACCGGTGATACGGGCAATGACCTGCATTTCACGGCGCCTTTGGCCGAGGACCTCGAACAATTCTTGTCGGTCTGCGCCAATGAGAAGCGCAGAAAACGCTAGGATAAATACCCCAGTTGCAGCAGTCGGTCGGCCACCCAGATCATAGGCAAGCCGATCAGCGCCGTTGGGTCGTCGGTCTGCACTGAGTCAAACAGCACAAATCCCGCGCCCTCCAGTTTGAAACTGCCGGCGCAGTCGTAGGGTTTGTCGTGCCGCAGGTAGTCTTCTGCCAGCCGCCGGTCAAACTGGCGGAAGTGCACAGTCGTCTTATCGGTGTGTTCAAACCGGTTTCTGCCGATTGGATCAAGTATGCAGACCGCGGTCAGGAAGGTGACCGCTTTACCAGAGGCCGCCAACAGTTGCTCAACGGCCTTTTGGTGGTCGCCCGGTTTGCCCAGCACCCTGTCATCCAGTACCGCCAGTTGGTCAGCGCCGATGATGAGTGCCTGCCGGGCGTGCTTGACGATTGCCTCAGCTTTTTGTCGTGCCAGGTAGGTGGCCAACTCGGGAGGGGCGAGCCCTTGGTCATTCGATTCGTCCAAATCCGGCGTTATGGCCTCGTATGTGTCGAGAAATCGATCGAGCAGGCCGCGCCGGTAGAGCGAGGACGAGGCCAGGACGATCGTCGGTGAGGACGGGTTTTGCATAAATAAATCAGTCTGTTAAGAGTCGATTCCATAAGTTTAGCGGGTTTATTCCCTGTGGCGGAAGGATTTGTTGGCAGGATCGCCGACAAGGCTTTGACTTGAGCGGCTCTGGTCCTTATCATGCGCGCGCCATGAGCAATCCGCTGCGAGATCGCCGTTCCGTCACCGATTTGGCGGCGGCCGGACAAGTAATTGAAATTGCTGAAAAAATCAGCTCTTTCGAAGGTCTTGCCAGCATTCTCGAGGCTGATCTTGCTGCGCTCGATTCTGATAAACTGCCGTCCGCCTGGCGCGAAAGCGTTGTAAGCGGTGCGTTACAGTTCGGATTTGCAGATGCGGCGGGGCGCGTTCCAAAGCTGACAGGTAGCGCTGAAGTGAATGTAGCGGCGGTTTGCCAGCGGTGTCTGCAAGCGTTTGAGCTGATGATTCGCGTTGCGCCTGAATTGCTGCTGCTGGATGCGCAGGACGATGCACAAGGGTACGAGGACATCGAAGTCTGGGAACTCGATGAGCGTACAGTACGACCGCAGGATATAGTGGAAGAACTGCTGATTATGGCTATGCCATTCTCAGCAATGCACGACAACATGGCCGAATGCAAAGCACTCCTGTCCGATGATTCGTCAACGGACGAGAGCGTTGAAAAACCGGTAAAACCGTTTGCGGCATTGCGCTTGCAAATGACACAGAATGAAAAGGACCCGGACACCTAGTCGGGTTCAATTGGAGAAGATTATGGCAGTTCAAAAAAGCCGCAGGACCCCGGCAACACGCGGAGCACGTCGTTCACACGATAAGCTTAAAAATGCAGCATTGTCCGTAGATCCGACGTCTGGTGAAACGCATTTGCGACATTGCGTTACCCCCGACGGTTTCTACCGTGGCGTTCAGGTTGTCAAGCAACCTGAAATCGAAGAAGACGACGAGTAAGCATTCCCTGGCCTGGCCGGATAGTTTTTCCGGCCTGACTGTTTGTGGGAACACACTCAAAAATCTCCCTTGACGCAATGAGCGGCGACCTCGGCGCCGAGGAAGTCGTGCGCGCCGCCGCCGCGACGCTCGAAAAATACGCGAACGTCGAATTGCATTTGGTGGGTGATCAATCCGAGTTGCAGAATCTGGTTACGCGCATTGTTGGCGATAATCCCAGGCTGCGGATCGTCCACGCCTCTGAAGTTGTTCAGATGGCTGAGTCACCTGCGGAGTCGCTGCGTAAAAAGAAAGACTCGTCGATGCGCGTCGCCATCAATCTCGTCAAAGAAGGGAAGGCGGATGCCTGCGTCAGTTCCGGGAACACCGGCGCACTGATGGCGACCTCCAAGTTTGTGCTTAAAACCTTGCCTGGGGTTTCCAGACCGGCATTCATTACTGAACTGCCAGCCAAGGTCGGTTCCCTGCACATGCTCGATCTCGGTGCCAACACCGAGGCATCTCCTGAGCAGTTGTTTCAATATGCAATGATGGGTTCCATCGTTACATCGGACATCGTCGGCATAGAGCGCCCTCGTGTGGCGTTGCTCAATATTGGTGTCGAAGATATCAAAGGCAACGATACGGTTCGCGAAGCAGCGGCTCTGTTATCTGCGAGCACACTGAACTACGTTGGCTTTATTGAAGGGCATGACCTTTTTTCCGGCAAGGCCGACGTGGTAGTGACGGACGGGTTTACAGGCAATGTCGCGCTCAAGACAATTGAGGGTGCCGTTGGTCTGGTTCATTATTTTCTAAAACGAGCATTTACCCGCAACTGGTTTGCCAAGCTGCAAGCCGTTCTTGCAAGCCGTGTACTCAAAAGCCTCGCGATGAAAATGGACTCCCGACATTACAATGGTGCCACTCTCGTGGGCCTAAATGGTATTGTTGTAAAGAGCCACGGCAGCGCCGACTCCATCGCCTTTCAACATGCCATCGATACCGCGATCGTTGAAGTCAGGAATCAGTTGCCACAACAGATTGGTAAGCTGCTGCAAGAGGAGGCTGCATGACGTATTCGCGCATTGTCGGGACGGGGCGATACCTTCCTGAACAAATCATGACGAACGCCGATGTTGAGAAGATCGTTGATACCAGTGACGAGTGGATACGCACACGCACGGGTGTCGAGCGCCGACATGTTTGTGCTCCGGATCAGACGACGTCTGAAATGTGTATCGAAGCTGCGAAAATTGCGATCGAAGATGCTGGTATCGATGTTACCGATATCGATATGGTTATTACGGGCACGACAACGCCCGATCTGATTTTTCCGAATGTCTCAACCCTCGTTCAGCACAAGCTGGGTATACCGGCTTGCCCCGCGTTCAGTCTTGAAGCGGCCTGCACCGGTTTTATCTATGCGCTGACGACAGCCGACAAGTTCATCAAAGCCGGTGAGGCGAAGTGCGTGCTCGTCATGGGTGCCGAATGCATAACAAAACTGGTCGACTGGACCGATCGTAATACCTGCGTGTTATTCGGTGACGGTGCGGGCGCCGTCATTTTGCAGCCATCCGAAGAGCATGGCATTATTTCCTGCCATCTTGGTGCCGACGGTCAGTACAAGGATTTACTCTACTATCCGGTTGGGCAGTCATCCAACCTGGCGCTCGCGGGAACGGCGGATGCCAATATTATTATGAGCGGCAACGAGGTATTCAAAGTTGCTGTAAAAACGCTGGGTAAAATTGCGGCGGAAACGCTCGAAGATGCGGGCGTTACTAAAGAAGAACTCGACTGGCTGGTGCCGCACCAGGCGAATATACGCATTATTCAAGCGATGGCTAAACGCCTCGAAATGCCGATGGAGAAAGTCATCGTGACGGTTCAGGATCACGGCAATACGTCAGCCGCTTCTGTGCCGATGGCACTGGATGTTGGTATACGCGATGGGCGGATCAAGCCCGGTCAGCTGGTTCTCATGGAAGCCTTTGGCGGCGGCTTTACCTGGGGTTCGGTGTTAATGCGTCTCTGACGCGATCTCGACGCCCACACCTACCAAAGTTTACTTTTCTTCTGCTGTGCCGAGCGCTGTTGCATTCTCTGGTGTAATTGCTGCCTGCGACGATCAATCCGATCGCGTCGAATGACCGGATCAACATTCTTGCCTTTGCCACTGTCAAAATCATCACGAAATTTACAGAAATCATCGTAGGCAACCCGTACGTGGTGCAGTTCGCGAACGACGAGCTCAATGATTATGACGTCATCCAGGTAACCAATGACCGGAATGTCATCCGGAAGAATGTCCTCGGGGTCGGCAAAATATACGAAGGTCGCGAGCAGACGTTCCCTGTCGCCTTCGGGTAAGTGCCACTCATCATCAGTCAACATGCTGATCAATGATTCAAGTTCCGGAATCCGCTTACCAACAAAATCCGGTAGCGGTTCATTCTTGCGAATCTCAACGAGGACGTCTTTAATTGCCTCGATAATCTCCGACTCCTCCGCATCGCGTACCGCTTCACGAGATTGCTGGAGTGCATTGCGAAAAAAATTAAGGTCGCGGTCGGTGAGTTCGAACGAGATTTTCATGCCCATATGCACAGGCTACCGGGAAGTCCCTATATCGGTCAATGCGTGATGGTTTACCATGTGAGCAGGTTATTAGGTTTAAATCATGAAAACGAAACTTATTATCGGAAACAAGAACTACTCGTCGTGGTCCCTGCGTGCCTGGTTGTTGCTCAAAGAGGCTGGCATCCCGTTCGAGGAGCATAGGATCGCGCTGGATTGTCCAAACACGGCTGGCGAGATTGCGACCTTTACAGAGGCGAAGTGTGTGCCCGTGCTGCAGTTTGGCGAAATGACGGTCTGGGACACGATGGCTATTGCTGAGACGATGGCGGAACATTTTCCAGAGAAGCATTTATGGCCACAAGACCCCGTAGCCCGCGCGCATGCGCGCGCAATTTGTGCGGAGATGCATTCCGGGTTTCATGTACTGAGAAGTTGTATGCCCATGAATTGCCGAGCGATGGGGCGCAAGATTCCATTGCCGGATGAGTTGGGAGATGATATTGACCGCATCATCGCGATCTGGGCCGAGTGCCATCGGAAGTACGGTGATCAGGGTAGCTGGTTGTTCGGTAATTTCTCTATTGCCGATGCGATGTTTGCACCCGTAGTATTGCGTCTCAGAACCTACGGCATCAATCTTCCGGAGTCCGCCGGGTTTTATCCGCAGCGCCTGCTTGAAAGTGAAGCGATGCAGGAATGGTTATTGGCGGCAGAGGCCGAAACGGAAGTCATCGACAGAGAAGAAACAGGTCAGTGATAAAACGCCTATTCATCATCGCTGTATTTATTGCAGCAAACAGTCCGGGTAATGCGGCAATTTATGATCTGCCGCCTGACGGGCACGATGTTATCGGCGCGGTATCAACCGTAGTTGCAACCTACGACGATACGCTGGTCGACATTGCACGGCGCCATGGTCTGGGCTATCAGGATATTGTGCGTGCTAACCCGGACGTGAATGTCTGGGTACCAGGCGAGGGCACGGAAGTGATTCTGCCCAATCGATTTGTATTACCACCGGGGCCACGAACCGGTCTGGTTCTGAATTTGGCAGAATACCGGATGTATTATTTTCCCGAACCAAAAGCGGGCGAACCCGCGAAGGTTCACACCTATCCCATGAGTATTGGCCGAATGGACTGGGAAACGCCGTTGGGAAAAACGCAGATTGTTGCGATGGCGAAAGACCCGGCCTGGTATCCGCCGCAATCGGTACGTGACGAACATGCTGCCGATGGTGACCCATTGCCGCGAGTGGTAAAGCCCGGACCCGAGAATCCGCTGGGCACGCGCGCGCTGCGTCTGGGCATACCGGGCTACCTCATACATGGCACAAACCGTCCCGCTGGCGTAGGCATGCGAGTCTCGCACGGTTGCATTCGGATGTTCCCCGAGGACGTTGAGTTTTTGTTTGATCGCATCGCAGTCAAAACCGCAGTGCGGATCATTGACGTGCCGGTGAAAATGGGCTGGGACGGCGCGGCACTGGTCGCTGAGGTTCATCGGCTGCTGGAAGTGCCGCAGCGACTGCCCGAAGAAACCGCGGAGCATATCGAGACGCTCGATGCTGATGTTGAGCTACCGGAGATTGAGTCGTTCAGCAAAGATCCGCTGACCTATATCACGGAACAGTTCATTGCAGTGACGGCGGAAAAACCCGGTCAGCTCGACTGGGATCTCGTTGAAGCGCTGGTTACGCGCTCGGACGGCATTCCCGAGGTCGTCGGTATTGGCATAGAGGTCGTCGGTGCTGACACAAAAGAGACGGGCATAAAAAACGCCGCGACAAGCGCGGCGTTCGAATAGATGTTGCTAAGTAATCGAAATTACTTGGACATCGATTTCTGGAACATACGTTCCATGCTTTCGCGGTTTGCTTCGCAGCATGCCTGAGCTTCTGTAGAAGCAGACAATGCTTGATCAGCAGTGCTTTGTGCAGCAGCAGCAGCTTGACCAGCGCGGTCAGCAGCAGCGCGTGCAGCTTCAGCAGCAGAAGCTGCAGCAGAAGCATCAGCAGCGGCACGATCAGCCGTAGCTTTAACTTCGTCCAAGCCTGTTGTTGCACAGCCTGCGGCCATTGCGAGAAGAAGTACGAGTCCGCTTGCTCTGAGTGCGGTCTTTTTCATGTGGATGATCCCTTAATAGTTAGCCAAAAACAGCAGGCGCATTATTTATCAAACTGCACGCGGCTGCAATGAAAATGCTTGTTTTTATTATTGTTTGTCGGTATCGAGCGACAACGGGTCGGAAATCGTCTTGCGCGCAAGCCACACTCCTAAGGGCTTGCACTCCAGAAACTACTGTATATAATCCCAGCATACTGTGAATACATACAGGAACTGCTCAAATGCGCGAACTAACCCCAAGACAAAAACAAATACTTGAATTAATTCAAGATGTTATCTACGAAACCGGTATGCCGCCGACGCGTGCCGAAATTGCCCGTGAACTCGGCTTCAAGTCAGCCAATGCGGCTGAGGAGCACCTCCGGGCATTGCAGCGAAAAGGCGTTCTGGATCTTGTGCCGGGCGCATCGCGTGGCATTCAATTAAAAGATTCTTTACGTGATCAGATGGGATTACCGCTCGTGGGGCGGGTTGCAGCGGGTAGTCCTATCCTCGCCGAGGAACATATTGAGACGCATTACAGAATTGATCCGCAGCTGTTCAACCCGAAACCGCATTACTTATTGCGCGTCCAGGGGATGAGCATGAAGGATGCCGGCATACTTGATGGTGACCTCGTGGCTGTGCATCGCACACCAGAGGTTCGCAGTCGGCAGATAATTGTTGCGCGCCTTGATGACGAGGTAACAGTGAAGCGTTATCGGCAGACGGGTTCGCTGGTCTCATTGTTACCGGAGAACGAAGACTTCGAGCCCATTATCGTTGATCTGAAAACACAGGCACTCGTTATCGAAGGTGTGGTTGTTGGCGTTATTCGTGATGGCCTGCTGTTGCATTGATGAGTCATCAGTATGAGCCTGGAGAAGTTACTCGAGAATCCGCGAGTCTGGCGGGGCAGTTGTCAGGCCAGTACCCGGGCCGGACTTGCGAGTGGTTATCCCAAACTCGACCGTTGTCTGCCCGGCGGTGGCTGGCCGCAGCAAGCGCTCACTGAGATTTTGACTGACCAATACGGCATTGGTGAACTGCGTTTACTCATGCCGGCGTTGGCTGAACTCAGTACTGAAGAAACCCATTACGGCGAACAAACAGAGCCGGGCTGGATTGCCTGGATAGCACCACCATTTCAACCCTACGCACCCGCACTGCAGCAGTCCGGTATCGATTTGTCACGCATGCTGATTGTGCGGCCAAAAGATGACAGCGATTTGCTGTGGTCTGCCGAGCAGGCGTTATCGTCGGGTACTTGTGTCGCCGTATTGTTGTGGCCGGACAAGCTCGATGATCAGGGCAGTCGACGTTTACAACTGGCCGCAGAAAAAGGCCACAGCTGGGCGATCGCTTTTCGTCCGCTTACCGCGCGCCAGCAACCCTCTGCTGCGGCATTACGCCTGGAGCTGCAATCCACAGGGCAGGGTACGCGTGTTCATATCTTAAAAAGTCGCGGTGGACGCCCGGCCGTTCTAGACAGTCTTCTGTAGCCATGCCAAGAGCCTGGAAATCGCCCGTCATGCTACGGGACACCGCCCCAACTGCCCCTGCCAGTCAGCAGCAGTTACCATTTGCCGAACCGATGCCGCTAACCAGGCCTTTATTGGTTGCGCCAAAACAGGTGCGGAGACTGTGGTTTTGCATCTGGTTGCCGAACCTGCCACTGGAGGCCTGTGGGTCCTCTGATGAAGCGTTGGCCATTGTCGAAGAGCAGCATGGGATCCATCGGGTCTTGCAGGTTGATCCTGTCGCTGCGGCAGTCGGAATTATGCCGGGCCAGTCAGCGAATGCGGCGCTCGCATTATTGCCAACACTAAGACTTGAAGAACGCAGCAGGGTCCGCGAGCAACAGGTGCTCGAAGCGCTGGCAACCTGGCTGGAACGTTTTTCTTCCTTTGTAAGTATCGCCGGCAAAGATGTGCTGTTGCTGGAGATCGGCGGCAGTCTGCGATTGTTTGGAGGGCTCCGCAGTCTGCGGCAGACCCTGTCAAAAGATCTGGATGCAAAAGGTTTTTCTGCGGCGATGGCAATAGCCCCTACACCGCTGGCGGCGACCTGGCTGGCAAGAGCGGGCAGGCGTGCCTGTATCCGTGCAGAAGAAAACCTTGGCCCTGCATTGCGCAAGTTGCCGCTGAGTTGTCTCGATTGGTCAGCAGGGCAATGTGAGTCGCTGACGGGCATGGGCATCCATACTGTTGGTGATTGTTTACGCCTGCCGCGTGCAGGTTTTGCGCGTCGTTTTGGTGCGAAACGTTTACTCGATCTTGATCGTGCCCTTGGGCACTTGCCGGATCCACGCGACTCATGGCGTGCTCCTGAGCGTTTCTGTGCCGATCACGAGATGGTTGAAGAACAATCGGATCGTGAATTGCTGCTGCAGATCTGTCGTGAATTGTTGTTGTTACATGAACAGTTTTTGTTGGCGCGTCAGTTGGGTACGCAACGTTTGTGTTTCAGCTTTTTCCACCTCAAAAGTGTGGCGACGGAGCTGCGCCTGGGCTCGACATTTGCTGATCGTTCTGCGGAGCGCTGGTTTGATCTTCTGAACATTCGTTTCGAACAATTTCGCCTTCCGGAAGCGGTGATTGCCGTGCGTTTGCAAAGCGGCCTGTCACAGCCATTGCAGGCTGAATCGGCACACCTTTGTTTTGATAACAAAGCCGGTATACAGAGGCGTCGCTTCTCAATAGCGCAGCTGGCGGAGCGTCTTGTTGCCCGTATCGGGGATCATTCAGTCAATGCGCTGGCAACGGTCGCCGAGCATCGCCCCGAGTACGCATGGAGCTTACAAAACCCGTTGTCGGATGTTTCAAGCAGCACATTGATGACCTGTGATGGCGTCGCACGCCCGTTATGGATGCTGTCGGAACCTGCTCTGTTACCGGCAGACGGTGATTATCCCCTGCACAAGGGATGCCGTTTAACACTGCTGGATGGACCGGAACGGCTTGAGACAGGCTGGTGGGATGAGCAGGGTATCTCCCGCGACTACTACACGGCGGTAAACGGGGCGGGTATGCGTTTATGGGTATTTCGCAATCGGCAACGAACACCAAACTGGTATTTGCACGGCATCTTCGGATGACCAGCCGTTATGCAGAATTACACGCGCTAAGTAACTTTACGTTCCTGCGCGGGGCTTCTCATCCTGAGGAACTCGTAGAGACAGCTGCAGCACTGGGCTACGAAGCACTGGCTATTACCGATGAATGTTCGATGTCCGGAATTGTGCGGGCGCACGCAGCCGCAAAGGAAACAGGCCTTAAGAAGCTGATCATCGGTTCCGAATTGCGTTTGCGCAGCGGTCGAAAGTTGGTCGTGCTGGCGCAAAATATCAGCGGCTATGCGGTGCTTTGCCAACTGATATCGAACGCGCGGCGTGCGGCCGGGAAGGGCAGCTATGAACTCACGCGACTCGATTTCGAAAGCGGCTTGCCCGATTGCCTCGTGTTATGGGTTCCGGATAAGGATCTGACGCTCGATGTGGAGGATCACTGGATACGTGAGACCTTTCGGGGGCGTCTCTGGATCGCGGTTGAACTGGTGGCCGATGGGCGGCAACGAGAGCAGCTTAAGAGGCTGCGTGAAGAAGGCCGGCGCCTGAAGTTGCCACTGGTGGCGGCCGGTGATGTGCATATGCATGTTCGTGCGCGCCGCATTTTGCAGGATGCCGTGACAGCCATTCGCCTGGGCGTAACGCTTGATACTGCCGGATTTGCCTTGTACTCCAACGGTGAACGACATCTGCGCTCGCTTGCTGTGCTTGGGCATGTTTATCCACCGGATTTGCTCGAAGAATCGGCGCGCATTGCGGACACGATCCATTTCTCACTGGATGAACTTTGTTACGAGTATCCCGACGAACTGGTGCCGGGCGGGGAAACCGCCGGCAGCTATTTGCGAAAACTGACCGAGGAGGGCATGCGGCGCCGTTGGCCCGGGGGCACTCCGGCCAAGGTGATCAAGCTTGTAGAACACGAACTCACCCTGATCGCTGAACTGGAGTACGAGTCCTACTTTTTGACGGTACAGGACATTGTCGCATTTGCCCGATCCAAAAATATTCTTTGTCAGGGCCGAGGCTCGGCGGCGAATTCAGCGGTGTGTTTTTGTTTGGGGATAACAGAGGTTGATCCCGGTCGCATGGAAGTGCTGGTCGAGCGATTTATCTCAAAAGAGCGCAATGAACCACCGGATATCGATGTTGATTTTGAGCATGAACGTCGCGAAGAGGTTATCCAGTACATCTACGAAAAGTACAGCCGGGAACGGGCCGCATTGGCCGCCACCGTGATTACCTATCGTCCACGCAGCGCATTGCGCGATGTTGGCAAGGTGCTGGGTTTAAGTGACCTGCAAATCAGCCGCCTTTCCCGCTCGATGCAATGGTGGGACGGTCGCAAGGTTGATGACAGCCGTATCCTTGAGGCAGGACTTGACCCGGATAGCCCGGTCATCCGCCGCCTGATGTATCTGGTTAGTGAAGTCATGGGGTTTCCACGGCACCTCTCGCAGCATGTGGGCGGTTTTGTTATTTCTGATGCGCCGTTGTATGAGCTTGTACCCATCGAAAATGCGGCGATGCCGGATCGCACGGTGATCCAGTGGGAGAAAAATGACCTTCAGGACCTGGGGCTCATGAAGGTCGATGTGCTGGGTCTGGGTATGTTGACGGCAATTCGCCGAAGCTTCGATCTGATTCGCGATTTCGATGGCAGGAACTACACACTGGCAAACGTGCCGGCGGAAGATCCGCGGGTCTATGACATGATTTGTGACGGCGACACAATGGGTGTCTTTCAGATCGAATCGCGTGCGCAGATGGCGATGTTGCCGAGGCTCAGGCCACGCTGTTACTACGATCTCGTGGTTGAGGTAGCGATCATCCGTCCGGGTCCGATTCAAGGCGACATGGTGCACCCCTATTTACGTCGCAGAAATGGTGAGGAGGCCGTCGACTATCCCAGCGAGGAAGTTAAGGGTGTATTGCAGCGCACGCTGGGCGTACCGATTTTTCAGGAACAGGTGATGCAACTTGCTGTTGTCGCGGCGGGGTTCACGCCCGGTGAGGCAGATCGCCTGCGCCGCGCGATGGCCGCCTGGAAACGACGGGGTGGACTGGGACAGTTTGAAGAAAAGTTGATCACTGGCATGCGCGAACGTGGCTATGAAGAAGGGTTTGCACAGCAGATATTCCGACAGATTGAGGGCTTTGGTGAGTACGGTTTTCCGGAGTCGCACGCAGCCAGTTTCGCGCTGCTCGTTTATGTGTCGTGCTGGCTTAAGTGCTATACGCCCGCCGCATTTACATGTGCGCTATTAAACAGCCAGCCGATGGGGTTTTATTCTGCCTCGCAGCTGGTTCAGGATGTTCGACGTCACGGTGTTGAGGTGCGCGCTGTTGATATCAACGACAGCGATTGGGATTGCAGTCTTGAACGTGGAAAAGATAACGCCGCGGTCCTGCGGCTCGGGTTGCGTATGGTTAAAGGCCTGTCTGAGGAGGCGGGATACCGAATAGTTGCTGAACGCGAGCGTGGTTGCTACGAGAAAGTGCAGGGCTTACTGGAAAGAGTACAGCTCGACCGACGTGGGCTGGGTGTACTTGCAACTTCGGGTGCGCTGCGGACACTGTCAGGCGATCGTCACAAGGCGCGCTGGGACGTTGCAGGCGCTGAGAAGCCGATGCCGTTGTTCCCGTCCATGGAGCGCTTTGAAGCCGTACCACTCTTAACGAAACCGACCGAGGGCCAGAATATTGTCGCCGATTACCAAAGTACCGGCCTGACGCTTGAACGGCACCCGCTGTGCTTGTTGCGCCGTCATTTGGATCGGTATGACTACGTGATGGCCAGGCGGTTGCCTGACATGAAGGATGGCCAGCGCATCAACGTGGCAGGCCTGGTGATAACCAAGCAGCGTCCCGGAACGGCGAGTGGCGTCACGTTTGTGACGATGGAAGACGAGAGCGGTCAGATCAATCTGATTATCTGGAAGACAATAGCCGAGGAATTTCGAGCAGCACTGTTGAACGCACGCTTGCTCGGTATAGCCGGGGAGTTACAGATTGAGGGGAAGGTTATTCACGTCATTGCGCACCAGCTGTTTGACCACACCGAAATGCTCGGTGGGCTCAGCTTACGATCACGCGATTTTCGATAAGGCTACAGAAAGGGTCAGATGATTGACGCAGAGACGCTGGTGGTACGCCAATGGATTCGACTGTGGGTCGTGGAGAAGCCATTGGCGTACCACCAGCATCTCGACAGTAGGTCATGTAATTCTACAGGTCGTCGTCGAGATCAATATTGAACGTGTCGTCGAGCTCTCTTGATCGCTGCTCGTTCAATTCTTCAAGTCGCTTTCGGGCGATCCTTTTTCGTTCGGCCTCTTCGGCGTCGGTCGCATCCATTTTTGCAACCAGGGCATCAACGCTGGCATCTACAATCGTATTTGCGAAGTCGTCATCAGAAGAATCGAGAATAATATTCTCATCAGTCGCATCGTCGGACGCAAAATCGTCTTCCAGTTCTTTGTCGGTATTTTCACTAGTCATTGCACACCTCGTCGGAAATTAAGCTCAGCAATAAGCAGATCAAAAAAAGCAGTTATCGAATCAGGTTGTTGATCTCAAATATGGGCAAAAGAATAGCCAATACGATCGTCAGTACAATACCACCCATCAATACGATCACCAATGGCTGCAATATACCAAGTAATGTGGCGATAAGGCCATCAACTTCACGTTCCTGACCGGCGGCCGCGCGATCCAGCATTTCTTCCAGCTTGCCACCCGCTTCGCCGCTCGAAATCAGGTGGATCATCATCGGCGGAAACAGCTTGCTGACAGCCAGCGACTTGCTGATAGACGCACCTTCGCGAACGCGTATCGTCGCTTCAGTAACCGCATCTCGCATCGGCAGATTCTCAATAACTTCGGCAGAGATCTTAAGTGCCTCCAGGATTGGCACACCGGCACCGGCAAGAATACTCAGCGTGCGAGTAAAGCGCGCCGTATTGATGCCGCGCGTGAGCTTACCTGTGATGGGCATACTCAACAGAAAACGGTCGTAGCGACGACGTAGTGCTTCCCGCTGCAGAATTCGCCATATGGTGTAACCCAGTGCCGCAATACCGACGATCAATGCCGGCCAGTAGTCTCGAAGGAAATCACTTGCCGTTATGAGGCCACGCGTCAGTCCGGGTAACTCTGCCTGAGTGCTCTGAAAGACACCCACAATCTTCGGCACGACTGTCGCGAGCATGAAGCCGATAATGCTGACCGCCATAACAACCAACGCGATCGGATAGACCATGGCGTTGGTAATATTCTGGCGCAACTCCTGGCGCGACTCGGTGTAGTCGGCGAGGCGTTCGAGAACGATATCCAAATGCCCGGATTGTTCGCCGGCCGCGACCGTTGCTCGATAAAGTTCGGGAAAGGCCTGCGGAAAATCGCCGAGTCCGTCAGCCAGTGTGTAACCTTCCATGACCTTTCCGCGCACACCCAGCAGTATGCTCTTCGTTCGCGGATTGTCATTTTGTTGCGATACGGCCAGCAAAGACTCTTCAAGCGGCATACCGGATTGAGACAAAGAAGCCAGCTGTCGTGTTACAAGGGCGAGCTCAGCGGACGATATCCCTTTACGAAAGGAGAAGCTGGTTTGTCGGTGTGCTTCTTTCTGCGCGACCTCAGTGACGCTGACGGGCAGAAGGTTGCGATCACGCAAAAGCTGTCGGATATGCTTTGGTGTATCGCCCTCAAGCAGGCCTTTGGCCTGCTTGCCGGCCGGGTCCATTGCAACATATTCAAACGCGCCCATTTTACGAGTCTAGTCTTCGCGTGTGACGCGCAGGACTTCGTCGAGCGTCGTTCGGCCAAGCATGACTAATCGACGGCCATCCGCACGAATACTCGGACCGCCTTTGCGCGCGTGGCGTTCGAGTTCCTGTTCGCTTACGCCTTCATGAATCATTTCACGCATTCGGTCGTCGAGCGTGATCAACTCGTAAATACCTGTGCGCCCGACGAATCCTCGGTTACCGCCGCTACCGGCTTTGTAAAGCGTCGGTGGGCTTGCCGGGTCAACGCCTAACACTTCGCACTCGTAGTCCGAGGCGGTGTAGGGGATTTTGGTTTCATCGTCCAGTACGCGCACGAGACGTTGGGCAAGCACGCCGATGAGGCTGGATGCCAACAGATACGGGGCAACGCCCATGTCACGCAGGCGCGTAACCGCGCCACTGGCTGTATTGGTGTGCAAAGTGGACAGCACCAGGTGACCGGTCAAACTCGCTTGTACGGCGATCTCCGCGGTTTCGAGATCACGAATTTCGCCAACCATGACGACGTCGGGATCCTGGCGCAAGATAGCGCGCAATCCGCGCGCGAAAGTCATTTCTACCTTCGTGTTGACCTGTGTTTGTCCAATGCCATCGATCAAATATTCAATCGGATCTTCGACCGTCATGATGTTGCGGCTATTGTCGTTGATGCGTTCGAGCGCGGCATACAAGGTGGTCGTTTTACCTGAACCGGTTGGGCCCGTAACCAGAATAATTCCATGCGGTTTATGGATTAACTGATCGATTTCTTGCATGGGCTCGTCGGCCATGCCGAGCGACTTCAAGTTGAGCCGACCGGCCTGTTTGTCGAGCAGGCGTAACACGACTCTCTCGCCGTGACCCGATGGCATTGTCGATACTCGAACATCGACTGCGCGTCCTGCGATCTTTAACGAAATACGTCCATCCTGTGGCAGGCGTTTTTCAGCGATATCCAGACGAGACATTACTTTGACTCGCGACACGACCAGCGGAGCGAGTGCTCGACGCGTTTGCAGTACTTCTCGGAGAACGCCGTCAATCCGGAATCTGACGCTCAAACGGTTTTCATAGGTTTCCACGTGAACGTCGGACGCGTTTTCCTTTATTGCTTCGGTCAAGACAGCATTGATGAAACGAATAATCGGTGCGTCGTCGTTGCTTTCCAACAGATCTGACGGCTCGAGTTCCTGTGCGACCTGAGTGAGATCGAAATCTTCATCAAGTCCATCGACCATCTGCGCGGCGTTGGCTCTATCACCCTCATAAACTTCCTGCAGCAGCGTATCGAAAACGTCGGCAGAGACTCGTGACAGTGTTAATGGCGCGTCGGCAAAGCGTCTTGCTTCGGCAAGACTCAAAGGGGAGGCGCCCACACGGTATACGGCCTCGTTATGAATACCATCGACCGGGCGGATTAGTACTCCGTGGCGTTTGGCGAATGAAAAGGGCAGTGCCCGATGGGCCGGTTTGACCACATCGCCTTCGGTTTCCATAACAATTTCGCTACTGACTTCCATTATCTGGACTTTCAGCCGACTGCGGTTGAGTTTGGGATGCGGGCAGCGGCGGTATCATCGGCCTTGTAGCACTCGGCATCAACTGCACGGTGTTTGACCGGTTATTCTGCTGAGCATTGCGAATCATGTTGTATTTCGCATTTGTTTGAAAGGCCGTTTCGTTCGTGTCACGCATGATCTCGGCGCGGACAAAAATCATCAGGTTGGTTTTTAAGACCTCAGTTTTTTTAGACCTGAACAAAGCGCCAATCAGCGGTATGCTTCCTAGCACCGGAATTCGTTGGTTACTCTCGCGAAGCACGTCTTCCAACAAGCCACCGAGAACCAGAATTTCACCGTCATCGACTATGACAGTCGTCTCAATGATGCGTTGATTAGTGATGAGGTCCACTGCAGCGGCTGAACTGGCGATGTTCGAAATCTCCTGAGAAATTTTGAGCAGCAGTGAATCACCGTCGTTGATCTGCGGTGTGATCGCCAGCTTGACACCGATCTGTTGACGGTTAATTGTCTGAAACGGATTTACGGCACCCGCTGTGCCACCGGCATTGGTGAAAGAACCGGTGACGAACGGAACTTCCTGTCCGACATTTAGCGTTGCTTCTTCGTTATCCGTCGTCACTATCGAAGGTGTCGATATGATGTTGGTATCAGCCTGGCCTTCCAGTGCCCGCAGGATTGCGGCGAAGCTGACTCCGGTATCTGAAATGCGGCCAACACCAAGCGTTATTCCTTCTCCGATAATCCCCGATGGATCTCCCCCGGCCGATGCTCCTGCGGCCTGCACGATGCCATTCAGGAAGTTCGGGAAGTTGGTAACCGCAACTGGTGTATTTGAGGATTCGCCTTCGACACCCACGGACACCCCGAGTTCTTTTTGATCGTTTTCAATAATTTCGACGATGATCGCCTCTACCAAAACTTGCGCGCGACGTATGTCCAACTTGTCAACAATCTGCATCAGCGAACGCATCATCTTGGGAGGTGCGTTAATCACAATAGCGTTGGTTTGGGTGTCCGCCCAAACGCTGACTTTGTCGACGGAGTTAGGGCCCGCCGCTTGTCCCGCTGCCCCGGCGGCCTGGCTCGTAAAGTGCGTTTGCAGCTTCGTAGACAGTTCTTCAGCATCGGCATAACGCAAGTAACGCACCTGGGTGTCTCCACCATCTTCCAGCGGTGTATCGAGGTGAGCGATCAGGGAGCGAAGTCGCAGTCGTTCCGATTTATCACCGCCGATCAAAACACTGTTAGTGCGCGCGTCGGCAACCAGGCTGGTCGTAACCGGTGCGCCGTCCCCACGCTGTGTCTGGGTCAGAGCGGTCATTATGCGGACAATCTCCGACGCCGATGCATTCTGCAGAGCGATGACCTCGATGTCGTCGTCACTCGCCATATCAATGCGTTTGATAATGGTCACCATCCGAGCGAGATTTGCGGCTCGGTCCGAGATGATCAGCATGTTCGAACCGGCGTGAGCGACCATGTGCCCATTCTGTGGTATCAGCGGACGCAGAATCGGTACGAGTTGCGTGGCGCCGACGTTCTTAACCTGAATCACCTGAGTCGCCAGGTCGTCCGGGCCGTTAGCGCCGGCAGTACCGAAGGCGCTCGGAAATTGCCGGGCGGTCGCGTCGGGAAGTATCTTGATCAGGTTGCCGCTTTCGACGGCAATGTAACCGTGCACCTGCAATATCGAAAGGAAGGCTTCGTAAAAGGCGTCTTTCGACATGGGTTCGGCCGACAGCAGGTTCACTTTGCCGGTTACCCGCGGATCGAGTATGAAGTTCTTTCCTGTGGCTTCGCTGACGGCTTCGACAACAATTCGAATATCTGCGTCTTTCCAGTTCAGCGTGATGCCCGCATCCTGTCCTAACGAGGACTGTGTCATCGGCAAGGTGAGGATGGCGAATAGCAACAACAGGGTGTTGGGTTTCAGTTTGTTATTTTTTTTCATTTGGTTTGCTCGCCGCTCAGGTCGAGTTGGCTGGTTTGCAGCGTCAGAGATTCAGATTGACCATCGCGTTCAACGGTGACGGTAACCTGTTCTGACGTGCCAAGTGATTGAAATATTTGCATCGCCTGGCTGGCATCTGTCAATGCCTGGCCATCGATTTCCTTAATAATGTCGCCCGGGCGTAGGCCCAGTGCCGCAAACTGCCGGCGGTCACGCCCAGGATAAACCCGAAAGCCAACCTGCTCGCCTTGCACTCTGTACGGCGTTGGACGAATAACGTCGGTCAATTTGGTCAGGTTCTGCGCAACCATCGCCTGAATGCCACCGGTGTTTTCGGTTTTTTGTCGTGTGGTGGTTGTCGTACGACGCGCCGTTTGCGCCGGTGCACTCTTGAATTCACGCGGCAACTTCAAATTGGTCAACACGCCTTTTTCATTCAGGACGACTCGGTCTGCGTAAACCGCGTGCAGCGTCGCATTGTTGCCGACGGAATCACCAATAACGTAGACCTCCTGATCGTTGCCGCCATCTGAAATAATGGCAACCGAATAGTTGGGTATCTCAGAGGCTACTGTGCCATTCAATGTGAGATTGACCAGTCGCGTATCGGCGAGATCATCATCCGGCGCAGCGATCACTGCGGGCCCTGCCTCTTCGGCATCGGCCAGGCCGAAAATGTGAGTGTCAGCAATGGCAATAGCGTCTGTGGAGGTGGTGCGCACAACTGGCCCAGATTGTGGGAGTGAATCCGGTAATGGCACGGAAGCACTGATGGCGGCACCAGGAACAAGCATCCAGATAACTCGGGCGATCTGCCAACCAATAAGTACGACAAGCAACAGACTTACCGCTGGCGGTAAGTACCGGTTGATTGCGCTGCCGTCGAATTCGGCAAAATTTGGTAAATTGGCTCTTGAAATCATATGCAACGAAGCTATTAAAGGTACCTTACTAACTTAGTAACGTAGCGGCCCGATGATACGGGTTGAACTGCAACACGAACAAGCAGATTATTGACTTTTAAGCGAAAAATAGTCCAGACGCGATTTTATGAGTGAAAGACCAACCGACATTGAACATCAAGATGGATTTGACCTCGCTGTTGAAGAAGCACAGCCGAAGGTCAAGCCACCGCCATTGTACCGGGTTGTTTTGATTAACGACGATTTTACCCCTATGGAGTTCGTTGTGGACATTCTGGAGTCTGTATTCGGCATGGATCGTACACGCGCGACACAGGTCATGCTTGAAGTGCACACTAAGGGTAAAGGTATTTGTGGTGTATTTAACTACGAAATTGCCGAAACAAAGGTAGCGCAGGTTATGTCAATAGCCAATCAGCATCAGCATCCGTTGCTGTGCACGATGGAAGAGTCCTGAATGAATAACGAGGCCCGAATATGCTGAGTAGTGAACTCGAATTTTGTCTTAATGAGGCCTTTCAGGGCGCAAGGGATCAGCGTCATGAATTTATGACGGTGGAGCATTTGCTGCTCGCGCTGCTGGATATTCCCGCAGTACATGAGGTGCTGAAAGCCTGTGATGCCAAAATTCCTGAATTACGACGTCAGCTGACCGAGTGTATCGACGAGCAGACTCCGAAGCTCTCCGACGATGAAGACAGCGAGGTACAACCAACGCTTGGATTCCAGCGCGTGCTGCAACGAGCCGTATTTCACGTCCAGTCGAGTGGCAAGAAAGAGGTAACCGGTACCAATGTGCTGGTCGCGATTTTCTCTGAAAAACAGTCTCAGGCAGTCTATTTCCTGAACCTGCAGGATATCTCTCGACTCGATGTTATTAACTTTATTGCGCACGGTATGCCGCAGGTGCCGGGTGAAGAGATGGATAAGGATGGCGAGCCGCTACCGGAGTCTGAGGCAGAGCCAGAGCCCTCACCACTTGCAAAATACGCGACGAATCTTAACGAGCTGGCGTTGCAGGGCAAGATTGACCCGCTGATTGGTCGCGAGCTCGAAATAGAGCGTACGGTGCAGATCCTCTGCCGTCGTCGCAAGAACAATCCGCTTTATGTCGGAGAGGCGGGCGTTGGCAAGACTGCGCTGGCCGAAGGGCTGGCGCGCATGATTGTTGAAGAACGAGTGCCGGAGGTCCTGTCTGATGCCACGATCTACGCACTGGACATGGGCACATTGATTGCTGGCACCAAGTATCGTGGTGATTTTGAAAAGCGCCTGAAAGGCGTTATTGCTGAGGTCCGCGATGACCCCGGCGCGATTCTTTTTATCGATGAGATTCATACGGTTATCGGCGCTGGTGCGGCTTCTGGCGGCGTCATGGATGCGAGCAATCTGATCAAACCGGTGCTGGCAAACGGCGATATCCGCTGTATCGGTTCAACAACCTATGCCGAGTACCGGGGAATCTTCGAAAAAGACCATGCACTGGCACGACGCTTCCAGAAAATCGATGTTCCGGAACCGAGCGTCGAGGAAACCGTCGCGATCCTGAAGGGGCTTAAGTCTCGTTTTGAAGAGCACCACGGCATCAAATACGACAACCCGGCACTCGAGGCGGCCGCGGAACTGTCCTCGCGGCACATCAACGACCGACATCTGCCGGATAAGGCGATCGACGTTATAGATGAGGCGGGCGCTAATCTGCGTCTGAAGCCTGTCGCCGAACGTGGCAAACGGGTAACCGTTCGCATGGTTGAGGCGATCGTTGCAAAGATGGCGCGGATTCCTGAAAAAAGCGTGTCGTCATCTGATCGTGATGCACTCAGGACGATGGACCGCGATTTGAAATTGACTATTTTTGGTCAGGACGCAGCGATCCAGGCACTCAGCGGTGCGATCAAGATGTCTCGCTCGGGCCTCAGAGATGAGGAAAAACCGATCGGCGCGTTCCTGTTTGCCGGTCCGACCGGTGTTGGCAAGACGGAGGTCACCCGGCAGTTGGCGATGCTCATGGGTGTCGAACTGATTCGCCTTGATATGTCCGAGTACATGGAACGACACACGGTCTCGCGATTGATCGGCGCGCCACCGGGTTACGTCGGTTTTGACCAGGGTGGGATCTTAACGGAGGCTGTTAACAAAAACCCACATGCTGTTGTTTTACTTGATGAAATTGAGAAGGCTCACCCCGAAGTTTTCAATATCCTACTGCAGGTGATGGACCACGGCACATTGACCGACAACAACGGTCGCAAAGCCGATTTTCGTAACGTCATACTCGTGATGACGACCAATGCAGGTGCCCAGGAGATGAGCCGTGCCTCGATCGGTTTCACCGAACAGGATCACAGCTCGGACGGAATGTCGATTATCAAAAAGCAATTTTCGCCGGAGTTCCGGAATCGCCTGGACGCGATCATTCAGTTCGCATCGCTGGAAATTGACTCGATCAAGCGCGTTGTCGACAAACTGGTTGTTGAGCTTGAGGCGAAACTGGATAACAACAATGTCACGCTGGAACTGGACGATGCCGCCCGCGACTGGATTGCTGAACGTGGCTACGACCCGCAGATGGGTGCCAGACCGATGGCCCGGATCATTCAGGAACAAATCAAGCGGCCGCTGGCGGAAGAATTGCTGTTCGGCAGCCTCGCGAAAGGCGGGCACGTAAAAATAGTCGTCGGTAAGGACGATGCGCTGGAGTTGATAGCTGAACCGGTGCTCAAGGAACTCGAGCACTTGCCCGAGCGTTAAGCCGGGGAACTAACGACCGCGGTAGACGATTCGGCCCTTGCTGAGATCGTACGGGGTCAGTTCGACGGTGACCTTGTCCCCCGTCAATATACGAATGTAGTTCTTGCGCATTTTTCCTGAAATATGCGCAGTTACTATGTGACCATTTTCGAGTTCAACTCGAAAAGTGGTGTTGGGTAGCGTCTCGGTTACGACGCCTTCCATCTGAATGGCTTCTTCTTTCGCCAAGGGATTTAATTCTCTCTAGTGTTGAGGCTGGCGAATTGTGCAGAAACGCCAGTGGTAATGCAATGCGCCATGACATTAAATGACATCAATCGGACAACAAATCGCTGCACTGCCGCGGGGTATCTGGCCAGTTGTTGAAGGGATTGGGCATCTCGCACGCCGCCTCAAGACAGCTCATAAATTCGCTTCGCGGCACAACACGCGCTCCCAGGCTCGTCAAATGACTTGAGACCACCTGGCAATCCAGCAGGCAGATATCGTTGGACAGCAAGTGTCGCGCGATGAATAGCAGCGCCATTTTGGATGCATTGGATTTGCGGCTAAACATCGATTCACCAAAAAACGCCTTGCCGATAATCAGGCCATAAAGGCCTCCGATGAGTTTTCCGGACTCCCAAACTTCAATCGAGTGTGCCCAGCCTTGTTCATGCAGGTCTTCATAGGCTTGCATCATCAGAGACGTGATCCAGGTCCCCTGTTCCGAGCGCCGGGGCCCCGCACATTCGCGAACGACGTCTTGAAATGCCGTGTTGATGCGGATTTCAGCCGTTGAATGTCGCAGATCTCGACGCAAGCGGCGTGATACGTGAAAATCGCCCGGCAGAAAGACGCAGCGCGGGTCAGGCGACCACCATAGCAATGGTTGACCTTCTTCATACCAAGGGAAAATGCCGTTGCGATAGGCATGCAGTAAGCGCTCTTTTGACAGGTCGCCGCCGGCCGCAAGCAGTCCGTCAGGCTCGGCGAGCGCTCTGGTGACAGGCGGGAAACTCTCCGGTGGATCTTCCGGACTTAGCCAGGTGACTCGATTGTTGCTCATGAATCGTCGACAGGTTCTTTGTATGGCGTGCGGGAATCGATTGCATCCATGTATCGATCAACGTGTTTGCCTTCCTCGCCCAGATACTCCTCAATCGCGCTTGAAAACTGCGGGTGTGCGAGCCAATGGGCCGACCACGTCGGCACCGGAGAAAACCCGCGGCTTATTTTGTGTTCGCCCTGAGTTCCGGGCTCGAACACCTGTTTTCCCGAATCGATGCAGTAGTCGATGCCCTGGTAGTAGCAGGTTTCAAAGTGCAGCGAATCGTAATGTCCGTCGCTGCCCCAGTAGCGACCGTAAAGATGGGTGTCGCTTTCGAAGAAGACAGCCGCTGCGACAGGTGTGGATCCGATTTCCGCAAGAATGATGAGAATACCGTCGGGGAGTTGTTCTGAAAGGCCGCGAAAAAAGAGTTCATTGTAGTAAGGCATGGAACCGCGAATCATAAAAGTGCGGCATATCAAGCGATAAACGACCGACCACGTGTCAGCGTCAATGTCCTTGCCCCGAATGCGCCGGAATTTGATCCCGCCTTCCTGAACTCGCCGTCGGTCGCGTCGGGCCTTCTTGCGCTTAGCAGACGTAAAAGTCGCCAGGAAAGCATCGAAACTGGTGTAGCCCTTGTTGTGCCAATGAAACTGGCAGTCTTTGCGGATCAACATTCCGGCTGCTTCAAGATGTGGCAGGTCTGCCGCCGATGGGAAAAGAACATGGAAAGACGAGCAATCCGTTTCTGCCGCCAGGGTAATCGCTCCTTGCAACAGGCCCGCCGCCGCCTCTGAGTCGTCCGGGTCACGCAGGAGAAGTTTGGGGCAGGGCGCTGGCGTGAACGGTACGGCCGAAATCAGTTTCGGGTAATAGCTCAGGCCAGCTTGTTCATAGGCATTTGCCCATGCCCAGTCGAAAACGAATTCGCCCCAGGAATGACTCTTTTCATACAGTGGCATAGCCGCCCGCAGCTTTCCGCCTTCCGATACGGTCAGATGCCGGGGCGACCATCCGTGCTGCGCGGAAACGCAGCCGGTTTCTTCTGCGAGTTGCAGGAATTCGTGCTGCAGGAACGGGTACTCATCACGTGCGAGGGCATTCCAGTCATTCCTGGCGATGCTGGCGACACCGTCGTGCACGGTAACCTTCATGTGCTCACCTTAGTATTCAAGGCTGCTGCGCCATCTGCAGACGGATGATTTAGGCCGCTGTGGCATCCGCGGTAGGCACGTCCTCAAGTGCATCAATGTACTTTTCGGCATCCAGAGCCGCCATGCAGCCCGCGCCCGCGGATGTGATGGCTTGACGATACACCTGATCGGCCACGTCACCGGCCGCGAAAACACCGGCGACACTCGTCGCCGTCGCGTCTCCCGCGATGCCAGATTTCACAGTGATATAGCCGTTCTTCATCTCCAGCTGACCATCGAAAAGGCTGGTATTGGGTTTGTGCCCAATCGCGATGAAAACGCCATCGAGGTCGATGTCTGTGGTCGCAGATTCGTCTTTTGCGCTGCGAATCCGCATTCCGGTCACGCCTGAGTCATCACCAAGCACTTCATCAAGTGTGTTGTCCCACCGAATCTCGACGTTGCCATCCCGTTCTTTCTCGAACAGGTGATCCTGAAGGATTTTCTCTGCGCGCAGCTCGTCCCGGCGATGCACCAGAGTGACTTTGGATGCGATATTGCTCAGGTACAGCGCTTCTTCCACCGCCGTGTTGCCGCCGCCGATGACCGCGACGGGCTTGCCGCGGTAGAAAAATCCATCGCAAGTGGCACAGGCGGAGACGCCCCGTCCCTTGTACGCTTCCTCAGATGGCAGGCCCAGATACATTGCGGTCGCTCCGGTCGAAATGATCAACGCGTCGCAAGTGTAGGTGGCATAGTCCCCTTCAAGAGTGAAAGGTCGGCTGGACAGATCGGCCGTATGGATGTGATCGTTAATGATTTCGGTATTGAAGCGCTTTGCATGGCGCAACATGCGTTCCATAAGCGCGGGACCTTGCAGTCCCTCGACATCGCCTGGCCAGTTGTCGACGTCGGTGGTCGTCATCAATTGGCCACCTTGCTCCATTCCTGTAACCATGACGGGCTTCAGGTTGGCGCGTGCCGCATACACAGCTGCCGCATATCCGGCGGGTCCGGAGCCAAGGATCAGAACCCGGCAATGTTTCAAGTCACTCATGTATAATTTATCCGTTACAAAGATGAAGCACAGAATCGCCCGCAGAAGGCCTTGAAGTGTGTTCCCTTGGCAGGCTTTCAAGGGGGGACTTTCAAGCGTTAAGATGCGGGCAAGCTTTATGCGAAATTTAAGTCTCTCGGGCTACTTCTGAGACTAGTGTAGGGAAAACAGAATCTTTATGGCAAGAGCCACGAAAGCAAAGCAACCGGAACCCCGTTTGTCAACGCAGGTGCACAGGTCACTGCGCGAGGGCGCACTGTACGTGTTTGGTGCGCTTGCGCTAATACTCTGGTTCGCATTATTCACCTATGACACGGCGGACCCGGGGATTTCTCAGACAGGTGGCGATGCGGTGAGCAACGGTGTTGGCCGGGTCGGCGCCTGGGTTGCCGATCTGCTGTTTACTGGATTTGGCCGGCCAGCCTATCTGTTCACCGTCATGGTGTTTTTCCTCGGCTGGATGCTGTATCGCGAACAAAAGACCCAGATCGAGTTGACGAAGCTCGACTTCGGTCTTCGCTTGGCTGGCTTTCTAGCGACGTTGGCGACCAGTTGCGCGTTATCGACACTGCATTTTTCACCGCTCGGTTTTAACGAGACCGCCGGTGGCATCATTGGTCAGGCGCTGGGCGAGTGGCTTGCCGGTGTTATGAAGCTGTTGGGCGCGAGCGTATTACTGTTTTGTCTTTGGGTTGCATCGCTGTCCCTGTTTCTGGGTATCTCCTGGATCGACGTCATGGACCGGGTCGGACACTGGGCGCTGACTGGATTCGAAAAGGTACGCTTTAAAATAGGCGAACTGCGCGACAAAGCTGAAGGTCGCCGCAGTGCGGCGGCGCGGCAGGACATCGTAAAAGTCGAGAAGAAACTCAAAGCCAATCGCGCCAAACCGAGAATCGAGCCTGTGATGGCAGCGCTGGAGCCAAGCGAACGGGCGGAAAAAGAACGTCAGGTTCCCTTGTTTGATCCGCCAGCAGCGGGCGAGTTGCCACCATTGTCGTTGCTGGATGACCCGCCTGAGCAAAAAGCCGGGTACTCGAAAGAATCACTGGAGGCGATGTCGCGCCTGGTGGAGTTAAAACTCAAGGACTTTGGTATCGATGTCGAGGTGAGGTCGGTGTCACCGGGACCGGTGATCACCCGATTCGAGCTTGATCCGGCGCCGGGCGTAAAGGTCAGTCAAATAGCGAATCTTGCCAAAGATCTTGCGCGCTCCCTGTCTGTGGTCAGTGTCCGTATCGTGGAAGTTATTCCCGGCAAGTCTTTCGTTGGACTGGAGATCCCCAACGAAAATCGCCAGCTCGTCACACTGGGAGAGATTCTAAAGTCTCGTGCGTATGACGACTGCCCGTCGCCGGTCACGCTGGCGCTTGGAAAGGATATCGGGGGTCACTCGGTGGTCGCAGACCTCGCCAGAATGCCGCATTTGCTCATCGCCGGTACGACCGGTTCCGGTAAGTCGGTTGGCATCAACGCGATGGTACTCAGCATCCTCTACAAGACGCAGCCAGAGCACGTGCGATTGATCATGATCGATCCGAAGATGCTGGAGTTGTCGGTGTACGAGGGTATTCCACATCTGCTCGCACCCGTTGTTACGGACATGAAAGAGGCGGCCAATTCACTGCGTTGGTGTGTTGCCGAAATGGATCGACGGTATCGCCTGATGTCGGCATTAGGCGTTCGTAACATTGGTGGGTACAACCGCAAGGTTCGCGATGCGATCGATGCCGGTGAGCCGCTCAAGGACCCGATATTCAAACCACCCGATCTGTTCGATGAAGACAAACCCATTGAACATCCAACTTTACTGCCGTTGCCGTTTATCGTCGTTATTATCGATGAGCTGGCCGATATGATGATGATCGTCGGCAAGAAGGTGGAAGAACTGATCGCGAGACTCGCGCAGAAAGCGCGGGCATCCGGCATTCACATGATTCTCGCGACGCAACGGCCATCGGTTGATGTCATCACGGGCCTGATCAAGGCCAATGTACCGACCCGTATTGCGTTTCAGGTTTCCGCGAAAGTTGATTCCCGCACGATTCTTGATCAGATGGGGGCGGAAAATCTGCTCGGTCACGGCGATATGCTGTACCTGCCACCGGGTACCTCACTCCCTGTGCGCGTCCACGGTGCCTTTGTCGATGATAATGAGGTGCACGCGGTTGTACGCCACCTGAAGAAAAGTGGAAGCCCGCGATATATAGATGAAATTTTGGAAGGTCCTTCCGGTCCAACACCAGGACTGACGGGAATCGACAAGCCAGGAGATAGCGACGATGCTGAGCAGGATGCGCTCTACGATCAGGCTGTTCAAGTCGTTATGGAGACGCGCAAAGCATCGATATCCGGCGTTCAACGCCGATTAAAGATCGGCTACAACCGTGCTGCCAGAATGGTTGAGGCGATGGAGATCGCGGGATTGGTTGGTCCTTTGCAGTCGAACGGTGCTCGTGAAATTCTTGTGCCGACGCCGGCAAAAGAGGACTAGTTTTTGTTTCTTCGGGAAGCCAAGGGAAAGGCCAGTGATTAAGAAGACGATTTTGTTTACAACGCTCATACTTGCTGCAGGCGGTGCTAATGCACAAGCGCGGCTCGATGAGCTTGGCGAAAAGCTCGTCAACGACTTCCTGACCAATATCACAACGCTCGAGGGACAATTCGAGCAGTCGCTTATCGATGCGCAAGGCGCAATCGTCGAGACCAACAGCGGTACGCTGGAGATTTCGCGACCAACGCGATTCCGCTGGTCATATGCAGAGCCATACGAACAATGGCTAATTGCCGATGGCGTCAATATCTGGAGTTACGACCTGGACCTGGAGCAGGTTACGGTCAAGCCTCAGGCGGAAGCGCTTGCGAATACACCCGCACTGCTGCTGGGTGGTTCTGAAGATGCCCTGGAGCAGTTCGACTTTGGTGGTACAACCGTCGAAACGGTGACGACCTGGGTTCGGCTGGAACCCAAAGACAAGGACAGCGGATTTAATCGAGTTGAACTCGGTTTTATCGACAGCGAACTGCGCCGCATGGTCTTCTTCGACAATCTGGAGCAGACAACGCTGGTTGCATTGCACGACGTGAAGGTCAACGAACCCATTGATTCCGCCCGCTTTGAGTTTACGGTGCCGGATGACGTCGACCTTGTTGGTACGCCGGCTACGGCTGCGATTCTGGATCCCTAGATGTTGCCACTACGTCACATCCGACGCTGGCAAGTGGCCAGCGTATTATTCCTGTTATTGGTGTTGGCAGCGGCGCTCATGCCAGCTGTTTGGTTTTGGGGCGACAAGGTTGGCGGGCTTTTATGGTTTGAGAGTGTCGACAAGTGGTTACACGGCGCTACGTTCCTTGCGCTGTCGTTATGGTTCATCGGGCTGTATGCGAAGAGCGCCTATTGGCGCGTCGGATTGGGATTGCTGATTTTTGGCCTGATCATTGAAGCATGCCAGCGGATGGTGAGTTATCGCACTGCAGATTTGATCGATGTCGGCGCTGACGCAGCCGGTATAATTCTGGGTCTTGTTATCGGCGCGGCCGGCCTGGGTGGTTGGTGCCTGCGCGTCGAGAAGCGTTTAACCAAGCACTGATATTGACTGATCTATTTTCAACTAAATCGGATGTTGAGCGCCCGTTGGCTGATCGGATGCGTCCATTGATGCTATCTGAGTTTTACGGGCAGCGACATTTGTTGGCAGACGGTAAACCGCTGCAAAGTGCGATCAGCCAGGGGCGTGCCCATTCGATGGTTTTTTGGGGGCCGCCCGGCACCGGCAAGACAACGCTCGCCAGAATGATTGCCGCAACGACTGCATCGCATTTCATAGCACTTTCCGCTGTGATGGCGGGCGTAAAAGATGTGCGGGCCGCGGTGTCCGAGGCCGAGCAATATCGACAAATGAGTAATCGCAGCACGGTCCTGTTCCTGGATGAAGTCCATCGCTTCAACAAATCACAACAAGACGCTTTTTTGCCCTATGTCGAAAACGGAACGCTGACGTTCATTGGCGCGACGACAGAGAATCCCTCTTTCGAGCTGAATAACGCGTTGCTGTCGCGCGCGCGAGTCTATGTTTTGAAGATGCTGGAGGTCGATGATCTTGTGGGCATCCTGAAACGCGCTTTGACAGACAAGGAGCGGGGGTTAGGTGGCCGTTATTCGATAAGTGACGATTCAGTTCAGCTTATCGCAACAGCAGCAGATGGTGACGCCAGGCGGTCTCTCAATCTGCTGGAGTTGTCAGCGGACCTTGCCGAAGACGGAGAAATCACCGACGACATTGTCAAGGAGGTCGCGTCCGGCAATCGGCGTCGCTTTGACAAGCAAGGCGAGTATTTCTATGACCAGATTTCGGCGCTGCATAAATCCATTCGCGGCACGGATCCGGATGCAGCGCTGTACTGGCTCATGCGAATGCTGGACGGTGGATGTGACGCTCTATACATCGCACGCCGCCTGGTTCGGGTCGCGTCTGAGGATATCGGCAACGCGGACCCGCGCGCATTGCAATTGACGCTGAATGCCTGGGAGGCACAAGAGCGGCTGGGCAGTCCGGAAGGTGAGCTGGCGATCGCTCATGCGGTGGTGTATCTGGCTTGCGCACCGAAAAGCAACGCCGTTTATGCAGCGTCGAAAGCGGCCATGGAGGATGCGCGCAACAAAGGGTCGCTGGAAGTCCCCTTGCATCTTCGCAATGCCCCGACACGTCTGATGAAAGACCTTGGTTACGGGGAAGATTATCGCTACGCGCACAATGAGGAAGACGGACATGCGGCCGGTGAGCAGTACTTTCCCGACGACATGAGCCCGGTTAAGTATTATCATCCCGTGCCTCGCGGATTAGAGATTCGAATTCGTGAGAAGCTCGACGAGATCGAGCGCCGTAACCAGGACAAAAAGACCCGATAACCGACATGATAGATCCTAAATTACTTCGCCAGTCCACCGCCGACGTTGCGGCCAATCTTGCCCGTCGCCGTGGCTTCCACTTTGACGCTGATGCCTATCTGTCGCTCGAAGAACGACGCAAGGCGTTGCAGGTGGAAACCGAGCAATTGCAGAGCGAACGCAATTCGAGTGCTAAAAGCATTGGTAAAGCGAAAGCGGCGGGCGAAGATATTGCGCCGTTGCTCGCTGCTGTTAATGATCTTGGTGATCGTTTGGCGGCGTCCGAAACGGCGTTACAGGATGTCCAATCTCAAATTCGCGATATTGAACTGGATCTGCCGAATCTGCTCGACGACAGTGTTCCCGACGGTCAGGACGAAAGCGACAATGCCGAAGTTCGATTGTGGGGTGAGCCGACTCAGCTGGATTTCGAACCCAGCGACCACATCAAGCTTGGTGAAGAACTCGGCATGCTCGACTTCGAGGCGGCCAGTAAGATCTCCGGATCCCGTTTCACGGTCATGTCCGGTCCGTTGGCGAGAATGCAACGCGCATTGATTCAACTCATGCTCGATACGCACACAGAGGAGCACGGTTACACCGAACAGTACGTGCCTTATCTGGTGCAGGCTGATGCGCTGTTTGGGACCGGGAACCTCCCGAAATTTGAGGAAGACCTGTTTCGCACAACAAATGAGACACCGTATTATCTGATTCCAACCGCGGAAGTCCCCGTGACTAATCTCGCGCGGGATGCGATTTTCGAAGCGGATGAGCTGCCGAAACACTTCGTAGCACACACACCGTGCTTTCGTTCCGAGGCCGGCTCCTACGGGCAGGACACGAGAGGCATGATCCGCCAGCACCAGTTCGAAAAAGTCGAGCTCGTACACTTTGTTGCGGCCGACGAGTCAATGGCGGCGCTGGAGACATTAACCGGACATGCAGAAGTTATTCTGCAAAAACTGGAACTTCCGTATCGGGTCATTGCGCTGTGCGCTGGCGATATCGGTTTTGGATCAACGAAGACCTACGACATCGAAGTCTGGTTGCCCGGGCAACAGAAGTATCGAGAAATTTCTTCGTGCAGTAACTACAACGACTTTCAGGCACGTCGCATGAAAGCGCGACGACGAAATCCGGAAACCGGCAAACCGGAACTGATTCATACGTTGAACGGTTCTGGTGTTGCAGCGGGCAGGGCGCTGATTGCGGTGATGGAAAACTACCAGAATGCCGACGGCAGTATTCGTGTGCCGAAGGCATTGCAGCCTTACATGGGTGGCCTCAAGGTTATTTCTGCCTAGCCTCTGGCTATCCGCCCAACACGCTCGACTTGAGTTCAGCCAGTCCGACTGCCCAGCGATCGACGGACAGTCGATAGTATTCTTCCCAATCCTCGCTACCGGGTATGCCGGTCACGGTCACAAGCAGGCGTGACCCCTTGTCCGTTTCTCTGATTACGATCTCGATCGTGATCGGCCCGGTTGGCAGCGGTCCTTCCTGTATGTCGGGCATTATGACGATGCGCATTCGGCGCGGCGGCATGAAGATATCGATGCGCCCTGTGACAGAATATCCGTCGCGAAACTTCAGCTCACATTTTCCGCCGATTTGCGGGTTGAATTCCCCCTCTACGGCCAGCCATCGCTTGATTTGATTGATGTCAGTCAAAGCTGCCCAGATTTCGTTTCTGTCGCGAGACGATTCGAGTTCAGCCGTGTGGTTTCGTGTCACATCATCAACATGTACAGCCGGGTCTGCCACCACTTTCTTCGCCTTCGGGTCAGGCGCTGACTGTTCGGGGTAGGAGACAATGTGCAGGTCGCGTTGTGGAAACGGAATCGTGACGCCCGCTTCACGGAAGGCCGCGTCGAGTGAGAAATTGATGTCGCTCATGACCGAGAACCGGCGCTCAATGCGCTGGACGCGGACACGCAATTCGAAATCCAGTGAGCTGTCACCGAATCCCATGAACAACGCCCGGGGAGCAGGTGCTCGACCGTCAGTGATGACCTCTGGATGTTCTCGTCCGATGGTTTCCAGAATGTCGCGGACTTTCGCTACGTCTGAACCGTAAGCGACACCAACTTTAACCAGGAGACGACCATGGGTATCCCTGAGTACCCAGTTGGTCACGCGGCCTGAAACCAGTTCGGAATTGGGAACAAGAACGTTCTGATTGTTCAGCGTTTCTATTTCAGTTGCACGGATACGGATGCTGCGAACATAGCCTTCAACATCGCCGACCGAAACGAAGTCTCCCGCACGAATAGGTCGTTCGAACAAGAGAATCAATCCAGAGACGAAGTTGTTCGCAATAGCCTGAAGCCCGAAGCCCAGCCCCAGTGCGAGTGCGCCACTGATAATCGCAATTCCTGTCAGATCTACACTTGCCGCTTTGAGCGAAACAATGATGGCCACGATAAAGGCGATATAGCCAAATAATGTGAGAATCGCATCGCGGGCGCCACGTTCTATGACAATGCGTTGTAACCAACGTCGGTCCACCCAGCGTTTGATCCAACCGATAAGGACGACGAGCGCAGCAAACAGGAGGATACCGCCCACAACGTTTTTCGGAACGAGGGATACTCCGCCGAGATCCCATCCTTCGACGACGGATAATTGCAGCTTGCCGAGCGTTGATCCCGTGTTATCCCAAACGTAAATCAGGTAAACGATGGCGGCGATCCAGAGAACCAGATCCGCAACCAGTTGCATGAAGCCAATTCCGGTGCCGGTTCCTTTGTCCGAAATGCCCAGCGAGCTTCTCACTTGGGTTGCCGTTTCTGAATTCTGTTCGAGGAGGTAATTGAATCCGGCGTAAATCGACCAAAGCGCAACCCAGAGGAAAAACAGTACCAGTCCCGTGCGGGTTACGCCTTGAACAAGATAGCCTGAGAAATTCTGGTAACCCATCAGTACGGCGATGACGGCAACGCCACTGGTTGTTATGGCGGCAACTCGCAGCGCCCTGTACCGACCCTGAAGTCCCGGTATGCGACCGAGATAGGTGAGCAGGTAGAGCAACCCGGATGCCAGGAGAAATAACGACGTCGCGCGGCCGTTGACGTAAGGCTGAGATATTCTGGTCGCAAGCCAGTGGTCGCCGAGAACAATATAGCTCAGGCAAATAATGAGCGTGATCAGACGCAATCGAAAACGCAGCGGGGCCACGTGATCAGGAATGAGCCCGCGTACTTCAGCAGACGGCGAGAGTCGCCCGGTTGCCCAGTTGATCACAACGAAGCTCATTCCGAATGCGAAGATTGCTATCGCAGCGCGTATGACGGTTAAGTCATTTGAGGCGTCAACGATCACAAGGCTTAAGACTGCGTAAAGTGCCACACCCTCCAGCCATAATGGGGCGAACTCGGCCAGCGGTTTGGGAAACAGGTATTTCATTTGTGCCGGAGCTTTGTCACCGCCGGCGGCTGCATACCATTTCGCAAATCGTTGGCGAATAAGCAATCCCGCGAATGCTGCGGCGAGACCTGCGATGATCAAATACCATAGAAGATGTGTCGTCGAAACGCCGTCCGCCAATTGCAGATCAAATTGCGCTCGAAACTGCTCGGGCCATTCTGCTATGCGCTCGGGAAGATCACTGAGCAGATTGACGACATTGCCCGATTGTGCTGACAGAAATTGCTGAGACAGTTGGTTCTGCCGGGCGGAAATTCGGGAGATTATGCTCTGCCCTTCATCAACCAGGCCCCCACAGCGGGCTTGTCGCGCAATTGCTTCATCGAGCGAGGTACTGATGGATTGCAGCTGAATGAGCGACTCTGCACTGGCTTCGCCGGCGGGAATCATTCGCAAGGGCTCGAGTCTCTCTTCCAGGCGCGCGCGCGTCACGCCGTTTTGCTGAGCGCAGGCAGACGCTGCGTTCACGATCAGACTGGTCCTTGAGCGAGCCGCATTCAGCGCTGCGGCGTCAATCGCAGCGTTGGAGAGCAGTGAAGATATTACCTGCAGCTCGTCGGCGGCCTCAATGTCATTGAATAACGGCTGGTCCTGTCCAAGGGCGGGCAGGGCGATCAGCAGCAAGCAGAGGACAACGGCTTTTTTCATGGTCTCTAAAACAAGAAAGGGCCCTCACGGGCCCTTTCTTCTGTATGGCGTTTAGTCACGATTCATGAATAAGCGCAAGATATAGAAGAACATCATTGCGATCGAGGCAAACAATGCCATCGACGCCGCGACATACTTGTCCTGCGGATAGTGGTGCATGATATTTGAGGTGTCATACAAAACCGCAACACCGGCGAAAGCGATCATACCAACCGAGAACCAGGTTCCCAGGTCAAAGCCGAAAGCCCACGAAGCGACTATTAGCCCTATCGCAACAAAGAAGCCCCAGACCATCACGCCGCGCAAGAATGAAAAGTCTTTGCGGGTAATCATTACGGTAGCGATCAATGCGGCGCAGCCAAAGACGGTTACAACGGCGGCGTCTTCAATGATATTCACGCCACGCTGCTGGCCGTAAACCATGGCCATGCCTAATATTGGCACGAACATCACGGCCCAGAGCACGACAAACGCGGCAAACGCGGCGTACTGGGCAGCCGTTGATTCGAGCCGATGAGCCACATGGCCGGCACCCCAACTCAAAGCGACAAAGCCAATCATCACCAGCATAGGGCTTTGCATCATCGTTCCGGCAATCGCCCCGGCCACACCAGAACTAAACAGGTAATACTCAACTGCGATCAGGGCAAAGATCGCACCTACGACATGCGCGTAGCATTTCCAGATAAATTCAGAACGGTCCTCGACCGCAAGGCTTGATACAGGTGCCATCGAATTCAGGTTGTCTTGCATTGTTTGTACTCCAATTAGGAAAGCTGTCTGTCAGATTTTAGCATTATTTTTCGGTTACCACGGCAACTCATAACCCTCGGCGTGCCAGAAACCGCCTGAATTCTCCAGGCCAAGTTCATCAATCCTCTGGATGAGCCCGGCGGCAGAGTCTTCAGGTGAAATTCCGTGTCCACCGGTCATGTCAGTGGCCACCAGTCCCGGGTGCAATAAAGCAACCGCAACTCCACTTGGTTTCAGCTCGTGCATCAGATTCATTCCGACCTGATTTACCGCCGTCTTTGATGCGCGATAACCGTAGTGGCCACCAGAGCCATTATCATCAATGGAGCCAACTCTGCTAGAAACAATGGCGATTTTGGAACCGGCGCTGAAATTATCTCGAAGCGCCTCGGTAACACGCAATGGGCCGAGCGTGTTGACCTTGTATTGCTTGACCATGTCGTCGTAATCGATTGAGCCGAACTTGTCGTTGATGAGTATGCCGGCGTTATTTATGAGTACATCCAGATGGACATCGCCTAACTCACTTTTGAGACCGGACACCGAATCACCATCAGTAACATCGATGCCGGTGATGATGCGAATACCGAGGGCGGACAGAGCTTCGCTCGGGTTTCGACAAACACCAATAACGGTGTCACCGCGCGCGGATAATTGCACGGCGAGTTGCAAACCGATCCCGCGGTTGCAGCCTGTTATGAGAATGGTTGCCAACGTGATGCTCCTGTTTGAGTGGACGAGAAGAATAGCGAATTAAAAAAGGCCCCGTAAACGAGGCCCTTTATTTATATGGCGGAGAGGGTGGGATTTGAACCCACGAAGGGCTATTAACCCTTGCTGGTTTTCAAGACCAGTGCATTCAACCGCTCTGCCACCTCTC
>JAACFM010000088.1 GCA_009937445.1 Gammaproteobacteria bacterium
GCGGCCGCCGGATTCCAGGTGCATTTCCATGCCCTGGGTGATGGTGCTGTCCGCATGGCACTGGATTCGATAGAAGAGTCGAACCGTCGTAACGGTGACCAGGACCTTCGTCACCATCTGGTGCACCTGCAGGTTATCCATCCCGATGATATACCGCGATTCAGGGAGCTGGGCGCAGTGGCCAATTTTCAGATGCAATGGGCTATGGCCGACCCCTACATTACCGAGCTGACGCTGCCGTTCATTAGCGAGGAAACCGCGCGCTGGATATATCCGATCAAATCAGTCATCGACGCCGGCGGAAAGATCGCGATGGGCAGCGACTGGACCGTATCAACGGTTGACCCGCTGCCGCAGATCGAAACGGCCGTTACGCGGATTGAAGCCATTGATCATGCAACGGCAGTGTTGAACCCGGAACAGCGAATTTCACTGGCACAGGCGGTGGAAGGATTCACAATGGGCTCTGCGTTCGTCAATCACCAGGACGACACAACCGGATCTATCGAAGTCGGGAAACTCGCGGATCTGATCGTGCTCGATAAAAATCTTTTCGCTCTCGAACCGCATGAGATTTCGGATGCCAAGGTCCTGCTAACCCTGTTTGAAGGAAAAGCCGTTTACGGAAATCTTGACTAGGGCGTTGCAGATCGCGCCAGCCAGGACGGGTGCTCGTACACGGTCACTTCAACCTCGTCACCGGGGTTGATGATTCCGGCTACTTCGACCACACCGACGATCCCACGCAACAGCTTTGATGCCTTGGAGAAAGCCGTGTTCTCCAATGGCTTCCCGGACCGGGTCTTCATCACCTCGGCAAGCTTGGTGCCCATATCCAGACACGGCGGGTTGAAATTCTCGACCTGAAGTTCTGCCGCAGAGGGGAAACGAAAAATCGTTCCACGGGGCAAGCGCGATAACTCGGGTATACCCTCGAAACAGAGGTTTGCTCCGACCGCTGCTGCTGTTAACGGTTCAACCAGGTCCATTGCCTCGGCAATTTCAGCGAGCTCTTCAACGGATACCGCGGACCATTGCCGCTCGTTGCGTCGCACGGTTCCCTCTGGCTGTTTGTCATTACCGGCCCAGGCCTCACGAGAGTGCGAGCGGTGACGATCGCCCACAACGCCATCCAACTCAACGATGATTGATGACTGCTCGTCCTTGTCGAGTTGGTCGCTCGGACCCGTATGCACCGATACGACTGTTGCCTTGATCGTCTTCATTGCTTCTCCTCGTTCTCAAGCTCCGACCAGATCGCTTTCGCCCAGTCGCGAATCTGCAGTGACTCCTGCCAACGATCAGATAACTCGTTTTGCTCACCATCTGTAATCGCATACGGCGGTGGCCCGAGTTCGCACAGAAAGACGAGCGTAGCATCATCGTTATTTCGATTGCGCCATTCACGCATACCTTCTTTCCACCACCCCTTGAATATTCTGACCCAATCCTGGTGCTGCGGAAAATCGATCTGGATTTGTACCTGTTCGCGATTCGCTATCCGTCCCTGGAAACAGTCCGATCGTTTGAGAACGGAACTGATGTAGCCCTGATCGCGATCGGGAATCGGTGATCGCAGTTCGCGCTCCACGACGAAATGTGACAAATCTGCACACAAGCGCATCTCCGGCACGAGATCCATCAACTGCAAGGTGAAATACAGATCAGTGAGCAACGCATCGCGGTGGGTTTCAAACAAGATCGGCATATCGCGTTCGCTGGCTTCTGCGATCCAGCGCCGCACACCGTCGACCGCATCCTCTGGTTTGATCGGCATGATGCCGCTGATGACGTTTACCATGCAGGCTTGCATGTCGACCGCAAAATCAAGAATGGGCCGCATGTCGTCAGGCGCATACGGAAACGCGTTGATCATGCAGCCAAGTCCGTGCTGGCCAAACAGATGTGCGTATTCGCGGCACTCTGGAATCTCCTCAGCGGACGGGTCCAGGCAGACACCATCAAATCCAGCCGCGGCGATCATCGCAAACGCCTCTTCCTTGCTGCGCTCCGGCCTGTTTGGATGGCGTAACTCCATACCCCAAAGTGATTGATATACTTCAAGTTTCTGCATGTTCTTCCTTTCTTCGATCACGCTCGACCAGCGGACCAAACTGCAGCTCTTTTTTGCACCGCAGAAGAGCCTCCGCGAATACAACAAGGTCGGGCACTTTGGGAAGGCCAGACAACCTTACGTAGCACGGCTGGGCCGGCTAGTAAGGACCGGGCGGTGTCGCTCCACGCCGTGCCGGGAACCAGAACGGCTTGTCGACGACGGTTGCTTTTGCCATCTCACGATTCCAGTGCATTTCGCGCTGGTAATAGATCTCGACCCAAACGGTGTCGCCGGGTTTGCCGTGCGGTGCTTTAACCGTGCCCAACGCTATATTCTGCTTACAGACCGGAGACCAGGTCGCCGATGTAACGAAACCGATCGACCCACCTTTTGCCTTGGAGTTCGAGAAGATGTACGAACTGTGTGCAATTTTGTTGCCCTCAATATCGAGTTTCACAAGTTGCCAGGTCGAGCCATTGCGCTTCTCTTCTGCGAGAGCACGACGGCCATTGAAGTTTGGCTTCTTGAAATCCACCAGCCATTCCAGCCCCAACTCGAGCGGCGAACGCGAACGTCCTGTTCGGACTGTTTCGTCACTGGGTAGAAACTCCGCATATGGCGCGAGGTAGCCCGCTTCAATACGCGCCAGATCCAGCGCATGCGTTCCAATCGGCCGAATCTTGTAGTCCGTGCCTGCCGCAAATAACGCATCCCACAAATCCAGCGCTTTGCCCGGATCGATCCATAACTCGTATCCCAGATCGGCAGTGAATCCGGTGCGTGAAATCATCATCTCCACGCCCTGAAAATCGACATGCATCAGTCCGAATGGTTTCAAGTCCTCAAGACCCTTAACTCCCATCGTGCTGAGTACGCTGTACGATGTTGGTCCCTGCACCGCCAGACCAGCGATTTCATCGGTCTCATGCACGACTTCAACGTCGAAACCAATCGTCGCCGCCTGCAACCAGGCGAAATGACGCTCCTGGCAACACAGTCGATACTCGCCCTCGCGCAGATGAAAAATAGTGCCGTCGTCGATGACCTGACCCTGATCGTCGCACCACACAGCATAAGCAACGCGACCGGGTTTGACCTTTGCCATATCGCGCGTTACCAGGCGATTCAGATAGTCAAGTGCGTCGGGGCCCGTAATCCGATATTTCGTCATGGGTGAAAGATCGAACACTGCCGTACTGTTTCGAATAGCAAAATATTCGAGGTCCGCACAATACAGGGCATCGGGACTTGAGTAGCCCTTCCACTCGTGCCACTGATTGACCGTATCGAGTTTTACAACCCGCGGGTAAAACGGTGTCTTTAAAGGCCCCTGAGGAACAGCCTCGCGTACAGGCTCTTGAACGATACTCATGCTGCTTTCTCCCGACTCAGGATGGTCCGCGCCGCATTGCGGCCCGCAGCGCCACTAACGCCACCACCCGGGTGCGTGCCCGCACCGCATAAATACACGCCGTCAATCGGCATTTTGTACTGCGCTGCGCCGTTCACCGGACGTACAAACATGAACTGATCCAGCGACAGTTCGGCGTGATGCCAGTGTCCACCGCTTATGTGGAACTCCCTTTCGATATCAGCCGGCGTCAGCAGTTCGCTTGCCGTTATACGCTGCTCAATATCCGGCATGTACTTCGACAGGGTATCGATAATCGCTTTCATGAAAGCGGCTTTCGCCTCATCGTTCCAGCCACCTTTCAGCCCGTACGGAGCGTACTGCACGACCGCTGACATGACATGCTTGCCGGTCGGCGCCAGTGTTTCGTCGCGAAAGCTCGGAAACGTAATTTCAATAACCGGGTTCGGCGAGCTCTCTCCGTACTTGGCTGGATTGAATGCTCGCTCTACGTAGTGCTCATCGGGCGCTATGACGATGCGCTCCGCATAGTCCTTCTTGGACAAACCCTCAATTGTGGGCAACCCATCCAATGCCAAATGCAGCTTTGCGGCATTACCTTTAGCCCGCAAATGAGACATTCGATTCGCGAAACCTGTCTCAGCATGCTGCGCACCGATGAGCTTCATTAGCGTCGTCTTCGGATCCGCATTCGATATGACCATAAGGCTATCGAAGCGGTCGCCAGATTCCGTTTCCACACCCGTAGCGCGACCGTTCTCGATGATGATTCTTTTGACGGGCATGCTTGTACGTATGGTTGCACCAGCGCTGCGTGCTGCATGCGCCAACTCATTACTGACACTGCCCATGCCACCCGCCGGAATGCCGGACCGGCCATGATCACCCGACATGCGATACAGATAGGTCATCATGGTATTCGGTGATCGGGGACCAAGGTGTGTTCCCAGAACCGCATCAAGGCTGATCGCCCCTTTCAGCATCGGGTTTTCAAAGCGTTCCGTGAGCTCATCGTGAATATTCATGAAGATCAATCGCAGTAAGGATTCCATCTCCGCCTTGCCAAGCATGCGTACATCCAGACCGAGCTGGCCGAGCGTCATGAGGTCCTTGAAGTCCCTGGTACCCAAACGCGGTGGGCATTTGTTGAAGTACTTGCGCAGCAGATTCGAGAAGCGGGTCATGCGCTTCCTGAAATCACGATACTGCGCCGCGTCCTCATCTGAGACACCTTCGACACTGTCCGTCTTGATGCGCAGGTGTTTGCCATCTTCGCCGAGCGCAATCGTAGTCATGTCTTCACAGACCAGTCGCGTCGCAAGCTTTAACTCTTTGCGTACTTCCGGCTGCAGCTGATACAGAAGATGCGCACAGGCCGATACCGAATAACCCTCGGCGAACTCGCGCGTGATAGCCGCGCCCCCGACCTGCTCGTTAGCTTCAAGCACCAGCACCCGCTTTCCTGCCTTGGCCAGCAGTGCAGAACACACCAGGCCGTTATGGCCGGCACCCACTACAATCGCGTCGTATTGACTGTCCATATTTTTAGTCATCGCCAAAATTCTCCGGTACGGTGTTCGGGCGTTTGAGATCCATCAGGATCTCCCGTGCCGCATTAGCTCCAGGTGCACCCATGATGCCGCCACCCGGGTGGTTACTTGACCCACACATATACAGACCATCTATCGGGCTGCGGTATTGTGCGTATCCCGGAACGGGCCGATTGAACATCAACTGATCCATGGTCAATTCGCCGTGGAAGATATTGCCTTCCGTGATACCGATTTCGTTTTCGATATCCTGTGGTGTTCGAACTTCAGCATGCAGAACCAGATCCTTGAAGTCCGGACTGTAATTCGAAATTTGATCGAAGACCGATTTCTGGAAACCATCCTTGTCTTCCTGTGTCCACTCTCGCCCATTGATCTCGCGCGGACAGTATTGGACGAAACAACTCATGAAGTGTTTACCTGGCGGCGCCATAGTTGGATCGTTTGTCGTCGGCATCGTCATATCGATGTATGGGTCCTTCGACCAGGTGCCGTCCTTCCAGTCGTCATAGGCGCGCTCCATGCGCTCCATCGAGTCAGTGAAGTGCATATCAGCGAGGTACAACGGGCTGTCTTTCGGCAACGCCGGAAATGTCGGCAATCCGTCGAGCGCGATGTTGATCTTGCCCGATGAGCCACGAATCTTGAAATTCTCGACACGATTGTGGAATTTCTCCGGAAGATCGCTCTTATCCATACACGTGAGGAAGGTCCGTTTCACGTCCATTGCAGACACGACAACGTTTGCATGCACTTCATCACCGTTATCCAGAGCCACGCCGGCTACCTTGCCATTCTTGACGATGAACTTGTCAACGCCAGCTTCCGTTCGAAGTTCACCACCTTCTGCCTGGAACGCTCCGGCAATGGCATTCGCCACTGCGCCGGTACCGCCGCGGGCAAAGCCCCAGGAACCTACGTTGCCATCGACATCACCCATGTAGTGATGCAGCAGCACATAGGCGGTGCCCGGAGAATGAATTCCCAACGCTGTACCGATAATGCCACTCGCGGATAACGCCGTCTTGATAACGTCGGTTTCGAAATACTCATCGAGATATTCGGCGACGCTCATCGTCCAGAAACGGACGGTTTCGCCAATGCGATCCTCACCCATCTCATTGATCTTGCCACCGATGCGGATGAGCTCCATCAGGTCTCTTGGTTTGAAAGAGGTCGGGTCCGGTGGGGTTCGTAGCAGGAAGTCACGAATCAATCGGCACTGGCGCATCGTATCTGCCGAGTAATTCTTGAAAGCGTCGGCATCCTTACGAGAGAAGCGTGCAACTTCCCGATAGGCTGCTTCATGGTCGTGGTAAGAGCCGTAGTAGTCGCCGTTTTGCATGAACGTCAGCGAACCGCCATAAGGCGTAACCTGGAGACCGTGCTTGTGTAACTCGAGCGACCGATAAATTTCCGGGCGCAAAAGACTGCACACGTAAGAGCAGTTCGAGTACCACCAATCCTTGTAGAGATTACGACTGACGGTAGCACCACCGATGTAGTCGTTCTTTTCTACGCAGACAACGTCGAGTCCGGCTTTCGCCAGAAATGCTGCTGTGGTCAGGCCGTTGTGTCCGGCACCAACAACAATTGCGTCATAAGTTTTCATGTGTTTGACGGCCCTCCGGAGGCGACCTTGAGTTTTTTTGTGCTTTAGGTTTCGACAGCAAAAATGAATGAGTATTCATTCAGATTATGGCATGCTTCCTCGATGTCTGCTACCGCAAAAAAAACCAAGCGTACCGCAAGCCGGGCAAGTCGCCGGCAGCAATTGATTGATGCCACAATGAAGTGTATCGCCAGAAAAGGCATGAGCAGCACAACGTTGGGTGATGTTGCCAGAGAGGCCGGACTCTCACAGGGCATCGTCAACCTGCATTTCGAGAGCAAGGAAAACCTGCTGAACGAAACCTTGCGGAATATCGCTGACGACTACAAAACCCAGTTCAATCGGGCGCTGGATAAATCAGGCCCTGACGCTGCCAATAAACTGCATGCCCTGATGGAGCTTGACCTGCGTCCCTCTATTCTCGACCGGCAAAAACTCGCTGTCTGGTTTGCTTTCTGGGGTGAAGTGAAATCGCGGCCTCGATATCGCGAGATCTGCAAAAAGTCGGACGAGTACTACGATGAAGTCGTTTGCACCTTGTGCGAAGAAATTATCGCCGCTGGTCATTACAAAGACGTGTCCCCTCTGGCGGTAGCCACTGCGCTTACATCAATGACCAACGGACTTTGGTTATCCTATTTGATCAGCCCGAAGCGCTTTGACCGGCAGATTGCCAGCAACGCTGTTGCCGAATACCTGCATAGTATTTTCCCCAAGCATTTCCCCTTGTGACGCGATATTGAAAATCGAAGCCAGCAAAGACGCACAACATTGGCAGGCGATTGTGCGAAAGTACGCTGACGAATATTTGCGGCCTGGATGGAATGTGACGAAACCGTATCGAATCATCGCGAGCACAACGCTGTTTTTGCTCGGCGCGTGTGGCGGTGATTCAATAACGGGCGAAGGTTCTGATAACGTCGTCAACATATACAACTGGGCCGACTACATCGGACCCGACACGATAGAACGCTTCGAAGCAGAGACCGGCATCAAGGTCAATTACGACACCTATGCGGCATCCGCAACCGTTGATGTAAAACTTCTCACGGGAAACAGCGGCTATGACGTTGTCATTCACAGCAATGTGCTTTCTTCCCGACTCGTTGAAGTGGGCGTCTACCAAAAGCTCGACATGAGCTTACTGCCGAACCTGAAAAACCTCGATCCGGAAACCATGCAGAGGATTGACGTTTACCCGACAGTCAAAGGCTACAACATTCCGTATCACTGGGGATCGACGGGCTTCAGCTATAACGAGGAGATGATTCGGGAGCGGCTACCGGATCAATCGATGGATACCTCCGCCGTACTGTTCGACCCGGAGATTCTTGCCAAGCTCGCCGACTGCGGCGTCAGCTTTCTGGACGGCACGACCAGCCTCATCCCTATGGCCCTCGCTTATCTCGGACTGGACCCTAACGCGATCGACGAAAAAAGCCTGCAGCAAGTGCAGGATCTGCTCGCTGAGGTTCGGCCCTACGTCCGCTACTTCAGCAATGACAAATTCATTACTGACATGCCAAACAAGGAACTCTGTATCTCAATGAGCTGGTCAGGCGATTATGCAACCGCGGCGAAACGAGCCGAAGAAGTCGGCATTGATATTGACATGCGATACACGGTACCGGTTGAAGGCGCATCTTTGTGGGTTGACGGAATTTACATCCCCAGCGACGCACGGCACGTCGATAACGCCTACACGTTCATGAACTACCTGCTGCGCGCGGATGTCGCTGCGGACATCGCTGTTGAGGTCGACTACGCCAATGCAAATGCGGCGTCCTGGGCGTTTCTCAGTGAAGAAAAGCTTAATGACCCCGCAATTTATCCCGACGAGGAAATTTGGCGTCGCATGTTTGTTGTAGAGATGGCAGAACCGGCGGAAGAGCGAAATCGAACACGCACTCTGGCACGCGTAAAGAGTGGCCTGTGAAAGCTTTCATCCACATCAAGGAGATCAGCAAGCACTTTGGCGATTTCGTTGCCGTTGACAATGTCGACCTGAAAATCGCTCAGGGCGAGTTGTTCTCAATTCTTGGCGGGTCTGGTTGCGGTAAAACCACATTACTCAGAATGCTGGCTGGTTTTGAAATACCAACCTCAGGGAGTATTGAAATTGACGGTACCGACATAACGCATCAGGCGCCGTACGACCGCCCCGTGAACATGATGTTTCAGTCTTACGCGATCTTCCCGCATATGAGCGTTTCGAAAAACATTTCCTATGGCCTGCGCAAAGACCGCGTAGCCAAGAAAGAAATAGCAAAGCGCGTCGATGAAATACTGGAGCTCGTACAGTTAACCGAACTTAAAGATCGCAAACCCGATCAGCTGTCCGGTGGCCAGCGACAGCGAGTCGCTTTGGCCAGAGCACTGATCAAGCGACCAAAGGTGTTGCTGCTCGATGAACCGCTCGCGGCGCTCGACAAAAAACTGCGTGAGCGAACCCAGTTTGAACTCGTGAATATTCAGGAGGAACTCGGCATCACGTTCGTCGTCGTAACCCACGATCAGGAAGAGGCAATGACGCTTTCGGACCGTATGGCCGTAATGGACAGTGGTCAGTTTCAACAGATCGGAACACCGAAGGAGATTTATGAGTTTCCGCACAATCGTTTTGTTGCGGACTTCATCGGCACCATCAATATCTTCGATGGCATTGTGACGGCTGTGGATGACGACAGGATCAGTGTCTATTCCGACGAGGCCGGCGAAACTCTCACCGCGCTGGGCAAGCAGCTTGTCGATGTCGGTCAGCAGATCGACATCGCGGTCCGTCCTGAAAAGATATTCATTGGTAAGGAGAAACCGGACGACGCCAACGACGTCTGCATCGAAGGCACTGTTCATGATCTTGGCTACCTTGGAAACCGGTCGCTGTATCGAATCAAACTATCCAGCGGCAAGATCGTGCAAGTCAGCTCACAGAATCGACGTCGATCTGTCACTCGTTTTCTCGACTGGGAAGACAAGGTCTGGATCTCGTGGAAGCCTCGCAGCGCCGTGGTTTTGCTAGACAAATGAGTAATGACGCCAACAATGAGCTGTGGCGACGATTTGCTATCGCAGCACCGTACTTGTGGCTGCTGGTTTTCTTCCTCGCGCCATTCGCCATCATTCTCAAGATCAGCCTCGCCGACCCCATCCTTGCCCAGCCACCCTATTCACCAGCGTTTGCCAGTGATGGCACTCCATCCATGTCGCTCGGGAACTACAGCTTCCTGCTGTCCGATGACCTTTACGCAATAAGCTATTTGCGCTCAGTCACCATGGCCGCAGCTACAACGCTACTGTGTCTTCTGCTGGGCTTTCCCATGGCCTATGGCATCGCTCGATCACCGGCGGCCACTCGCAATATGCTGTTGCTGCTTGTTGTACTGCCCTTCTGGATTTCGTTCCTGCTTCGCGTTTACGCGTGGATGGGACTTTTGAATAACCACGGTGCGATAAACAACTTGCTGTTGTGGGTGGGTCTGATCGACGCCCCCCTGCAAATCATGTACACCGATTTCGCAACGGCCATTGGGCTTGTGTATTCCTATTTGCCCTTCATGATCCTGCCGCTGTACGCATCTCTCGAACGACTCGACATGGACCTCGTCGAGGCGGCCCAGGATCTTGGTGCCTCACGAACCCGGGCGTTCTGGGATATTACCTGGCCGCTCGCCAAAGCCGGAACGATTGCCGGCTGCCTGCTCGTTTTCATTCCCGCCATGGGCGAGTACGTTATTCCGTACTTGCTGGGTGGCCCCGACTCCCTGTTTATCGGACGCGTATTGTTTGACGAGTTCTTCCTCAACCGAGACTGGCCTCTGGCGTCTGCTGTCGCGATCATTCTATTGATGTTGCTCGTCGTGCCCATCGTGTTACTGCAGCGGGCACAGGCTCGCGATGAGGAGCCGGCAGCATGAGGAGGCGATCGCGATTCATCTTGTCAGCCCTGGCGTTTGGTTACGCCTTCCTTTACATCCCGCTAATTTCGGTCGTCATCTATTCCTTTAACGACTCCAGTTTGTCAGCCGTGTGGGGCGGTTTTTCGACACGGTGGTACAGCGAACTTTTCAGAAACACACAGGTTCTCGACGCGCTGTTCTTGAGCGTCAAAATTGCGGTCACCTCGGCAACGCTCGCAACTATTTTGGGGACAATGGCCGGCCTTGCCCTGGCTCGCTTTGGTCGCTTCAAAGGGCGTACGTTTTTTTCAGGAATGATTTCATCGCCGATGGTGATGCCCGAAGTGATCACCGGGCTCTCATTGTTGCTGCTATTCGTCACCTTGCAACAGTTAACCGGTTGGCCTGGACAACGCGGTTTTTCCACCATCACGATCGCCCATACAACATTTTCGATGGCCTACGTAGCGATCATCGTGCAATCGCGACTGGTCGCCATGGACGAGTCGCTCGAAGAAGCGGCAATGGATCTCGGCGGTCGACCACTGCGGGTTGTATTTGACATCACCCTGCCGCTGATCGCACCGGCAATGATCGCGGGCTGGTTACTCGCATTTACACTATCGCTGGACGATCTCGTCATCGCGAGTTTTGTGTCCGGCCCTGGCAGCACAACCTTGCCGATGCTGATTTTCTCGAAAGTTAAACTCGGCGTGTCGCCGGACATCAATGCACTCGCATCGATCATCATCGCTGCGGTCAGCCTGGGCGTAGTTGTCGCCTGGATTGCAATGCGGCGAAACGCGAAACCGTCCTAAGGCCGTTGCAGCTCCGACAAAATCCAGTCGATGTAGTTTGACTCCATGTCCTCCATTTTGGAGAACGGACCTGGCTCATAGTATTTCGAGTGCACGCCTTTGTAGTTGTTGACGATGATTTCCTTGTCCGACGCCGTAGTGACATCCCAAAGCCAGGTCAATTCGTCAACGACGTAGTCCTTATCTTCTTCCGCGTCTCCACGAACCAACCAGTAAACTTCGCAATTTGAACTCTTGTGATCCACAGGAGTAAATACGTAAGCAACTATGTGGTCATTGTAGGCCAGCAGATACGAAAACGGCCCGAGCGCAATATCGGACTGGCCACTGTCATAGCCTTTGATACTTCCCAGAAGTGGGGCGACCGGCTTGCCGTCTCTGCTACCCGTTTTGTACTTGCTGAACATGGCGGTACGCCAGTACCCGTAGCCCATTTCGCCGGGGTGGGCCGCGCCATCGATATAATCTACCTCAATGTCCTTGATGCCACACGCTTCCATTCGTTCGTACATGTGTTGCGCTGCACGCCCACGTTTGTCACGAGAAATCATCAGCGTGTGCATCAACGCATACTCGGGATGCGCTGTCGCGCAGTGGTAACACTCCTGGTAGTTCTCGATCGACAGCTTCCAGTTCGCTGGTATCGGATAATTTTTCTGCGCAACAACCTTCAGATTCTTGAAGTCGAACATGTCCATCGGTTCTTGAAGGTCCCGAATCGCCCCCTCAAGCGACGGCGGATTGTCGTCAAAACACACAAAGAACAGCCCGTGGACTTCGCCAACCGATACTGGCTTCAGACCGTGCGTGGACTTATCAAAATCGTCATTCATGTTGCGCGCAGCGGTCAGATTGCCGTCGATGTCATACATCCAGCCGTGGTATGGACACTGAAATTTATCAGCGTGCCCTTCCTGATCAAGACACACCAGAGACCCGCGATGACGACAGACATTGGCGAAACCTTTCAGATTGCCGTCGCTGCCACGAACAATGATCGCCGACTCATCAGCCACTTTGAATACTTTGAAATCGCCTGGCTCAGGCAGCTGCGAGACATGCCCCGCAAGAATCCAGTTGCGATAAACCACTTTCTCGAGCTCAAGCTCGTAGATATCGGGATCGATGTAAAATCGCTGGTCGAGGGAATGTCCGGGTTTTTGACAGGCGATCAACTCATCTATAGATCGCGTGTCGTTCTTGAAAACGGCACTCATTGGTCTGTTCCACAGTATGAAATGTAATAAGGTAGGAGTTGCTACGATATCACAGCCTATTGAAATGACTAGACCGAGGATTCAACCGTGCTGAAAAAATCCTTAATAGCTATTCTTGTTGCCGCGCTTGCGGCATGCGGTGAACCAGTGACGGTTGTCACCAGTACATTGATCACAAACGCTGTCATTCACAACGGGTCGGGTAGTGAGCCATTCCACGGCGCGGTCCGTATCGATGGCGATCGCATCATCGAGATCGGTGACTTCGATGCTCTCGAAGGTGAAGGCGTTATCGATGCTGGCGGACTCGTACTGGCGCCCGGCTTTATTGATACCCACAGCCATCACGACCGCAGCCTGGCAGAGTATCGGCACATGCCCGGCGTACTGAGTCAGGGTGTAACTACGTTCGTGCGCGGTGTCGATGGTTCTTCGGACTCTGAAGACGAGCTGCGTCACTTGCCGACAGCGGAGTTTAATCTGGCCTTTGCCGATTCGCCCGCAGCGGTAAACATCGCTTCTTATTCAGCCCATAACAGCATTCGTCAGGCGGTGATGGGCAATGACTATCGTCGCCCCGCCACAGCGGATGAAGTCAGTGTGATGGCCAAACTGGTCGAGGCCGATATGGAAAGTGGTGCGATTGGTCTCGCAACAGGACTTGAGTACGAGCCAGGGATATTTTCCGAAACGTCCGAAGTGGTTGCACTCGCTAAAGTTGCGGCCAAGTATGGCGGTCGCTACATGAGTCACGTGCGCGATGAAGACGACCGGCAAATGGACGCATTTGAGGAGGGTATCCAGATTGGTCGCGAGGCCGGTCTGCCCGTCCATATTTCGCATATCAAGCTGGCCGATCGGGAGTTCTGGGGCACATCCAACGCAGTCATC
>JAACFM010000167.1 GCA_009937445.1 Gammaproteobacteria bacterium
GTTTGGTGATTCTTGCCGGTTGCGGATCGTCGCCACCGGTTCACTATTACGCGCTGGAAACGATGGACGATCGCCTCGCTGTGGACGCTGAAGGTTCACCTATTCTTGCAGTGGGGGCATTTCGCATGCCGGAGTATCTGAACCGTTCGCAAATGGTGAGGCGAGGATCAGGCACAGAGATCATCGTGGATGACTTCAATCGCTGGGCCGAGCCTCTGGACGATTCGATTCACCGCGTACTTGCCAGTAATCTGGATGTCTTGCTGGAGTCGGTGGTGGTTGTTGCGTCCCGGTCTTCCGCCGTACTGGACATCGACTATCGCCTCATAGGTCGTTTTGACCGCTTCAATGCCGATCAGAACGGCTTGGTCGTCCTGGACGCACAGTGGGCGATTGCCGATTCCACCGGAGTTGTGCGGCTGTCTCCAAGACGCGTTCGCTTCGAATCACAAGCCACCAGACCGAACGACCCCGGCTCGATTGCGCAGGCCATGAGCGATGTGCTTGCGCAGTTCAGCCGCGATATCTCCGCTGGTATTGAAGCAGTCGTACTGGGCCCGGCTAGCTGAGGCCAAAGTGCAGCTAGGTGGCGATCCAGATGTGATGGCGCGGTCCCTTGCCGGCGCGATGCGGTCGCACCACGTGCTCTTGCACGTTGAAGCCGGCTTGCTTAAGCCGTTTGCTGAAGACACGATCGGGGCTCGAGGACCATACCGCCAGTACGCCGCGCGGGCGCAGTGCAGCGCGAGTGGCTCGCAGTCCGGCGGAGTTGTATAGCCAGTCATTTTCCCGGCGGACCAGTGCTTCGGGTCCGTTGTCCACGTCCATCATGATGGCGTCGAAACCAGCGGGCTCTTGCCGAATGATATCGGCAACATCACCGACGACGACGTGGCTGCGCTTGTCAGTCAGCGGATCGCCGGCCGGCGCGCCGATCAGCGTGCGATTCCACGTCACCACTTCCGGCACGAGCTCAGAGACGACGACCTCGGCATCGGGGCCGACCACCTTCAGGGCCGCCGCTAAAGTAAACCCCATCCCAAGCCCGCCGATCAGCAGCCGCGGTTTCGCGTTGTCGCCGAGCTTTTCGCAGGCGAGATCTGCAAGAGCCTTTTCAGAGCCGTGCACACGGCTGTTCATAAGATCGCCCCGGCCGGGAATCTTGATCGAGAAAAGGTCGCCGGATTGATACAGCTGCAATTCCTTGTCAGTGTCAGGAATTAACGCGGTGCCAAGTAGGATGCGGGGAATCATCGGGAGTGTATTAGCGGCTGCTCCGCGAATAGTGACATTATTTTTTTGTTCCCTGCACGAAAGGACGGAGTATAGCGGGAAATGGTGTCTCTGCCTTATCACTGCATAGTTGTGAGCGATTCGTTAGACTTGTGCTACGCGATTTCCCGAATACGTTAACAAGGACTCATGATGAAAGATGAAACTCTGGCCATTCACGCAGGCTTCAAATTCGACCCGACCACAAAAGCCGTGGCGGTTCCCATCTACCAGACGGTGGCTTATGAGTTCGACAATGCACAACACGGGGCGGATCTTTTCAACCTCGCAGTTGAGGGAAATATTTACTCGCGCATTATGAATCCGACCGTCGACGTTCTTGAAAAACGTTCGGCGGAACTTGAGGGTGGTATCGCCGGTTTGTGCGTCAGCGCCGGTAGCGCTGCGATCAACTATTCGATATTGAATATCGCGGAACAGGGCAACAACATCGTGACCGTGCCAATGCTTTATGGCGGCAGTTACACGTTGTTTAAACACATGCTGCCGAAGCAGGGTATTGAAGCCCGCTTCGGGGCTAACGATTCCGTCGAGGCGTTGGAGAAATTAATCGACGAAAAAACCAGCGCCGTCTTCTGTGAGTCTATTGGCAACCCAGCCGGAAATATTGTCGATATCGAAGCGCTTGCCAAGATGGCTCACAAGCACGGTGTGCCGCTGATTGTTGATAATACGGTGGCCACACCCGCTCTGATCAAACCGATCGCGTGGGGCGCCGATATTGTGGTCAATTCACTCACCAAATACATGGGCGGTCATGGAACGTCGCTGGGCGGAGTTATTGTCGATAGCGGCCAGTTCCCCTGGGCAGACTATCCTGAGAAATTCCACATGTTGACGGAGCCCGAAGAGTCATATCACGGCGTCGTCTATACCGAGGCGCTCGGGCCTGCCGCTTACATCGGCCGTGCGCGAACAGTGCCACTGCGCAATACGGGATCAGCGTTGAGTCCGATGAATGCATTCCAGATATTGCAGGGCTTGCAAACGTTGCCACTTCGCATGGAGCGTCACTGCGAAAACGCGATGGCCGTGGCGAAGCACCTTGAAGGGCACCCGAGTGTTGAGTGGGTAAACTACGGTGGTCTTGAAAGCTCGCCGTACTACGACCTGGCGCAGAAATACACAGGTGGCAAACCTTCAGCCTTGCTGACATTTGGCATTAAGGGTGGATTTGAGGCGGGCGTGAAGTTCTACGATGCGCTGGAGATGTTCCTGCGGCTCGTCAATATCGGCGATGTTAAGTCGCTGGCGGCGCATCCCGCGTCCACGACGCATCGGCAGCTCACGGAGGAGGAGCTTGATTTGGCCGGTGTCACGCCCGATATGATTCGCCTTTGTATTGGTATCGAGCATATTGATGACATTCTGGCTGATCTCGACCAGGCGCTCGCAGCGGCCAGTTAGTGTGCTGCCTGTTTAACAGGCGGGGTTGGTGAACTGCAGGTAACCGTCCTCCAACGGGCCCTCGCCAATGGTTTTTTTGTCCAGCACATAGTTTTGCGTATTGACCCAGGGCGGCCGGTCTCCCTGCTTCGGCAGGAGGTGGGTCTTTCGCTGGATGTATCCGGAAGAAAAACTCTCGATCCAGTCTTTGCCGGCCATGTCCCGCTCGCTGTCTCGCAAGCGTGGCGTGCACTGGCGCATACCCGTAGCGGTCATGTGATTGAGCAGGCGGCAGGAGAACTCGGCCGTAAGGTCGGCCTTCAGCGTCCACGATGCGTTGACGTAACCGAACGTCGAAACCAGATTCGGCACATCGGAGAACATCATGGACTGGTAGGAGAAGGTCCTGGAGATGTCGGTCGTCCGGTCGTCTACGCTGATCTGTATATCGCCGAGCACGCAAAGATCGAGTCCGGTCGCGGTAACGATGATATCGGCGGGAAGCTCCTGACCTGATGCAAGGCGAATGCCGCTCTCTGTGAATTCGGCGATGGTGTCGGTGACGACAGATGCACGACCATCGCGTACCGCGGCAAAGAAATCGCCGTTGGGCGCGAGGCACAGGCGTTGGTCCCACGGGTCGTAGCGCGGTACGAAGTGCTTGTCGAAGTCGACACCCTTTCCTAACTCTTTGCGTGCCATCTTCAGCAGCTTTT
>JAACFM010000089.1 GCA_009937445.1 Gammaproteobacteria bacterium
CGGCCTCGCGACTCATTTGCGGCAGCGAACTGAGAATTTTCTCCAGCACCTGGAGTTGCACATCGGTTTGGGTCGCTGGGAACAACTCGAAGATGACAGCACGTTGCTTTGCAAGACTGCTCAGCTCTTGCGGTGCCTGAAGCTCTGCAACCCAATGTTCCTTGTTGGCAAGATCGGGCGCCGCGGCACGGGCCGACAGCAGGTTGCGCTGACTGAAGTCGGACGAGTCTCGTTCGATTTCCGCTGCCAAGAGGTCACCAATACCCTCCACATTGTGGCGGCTGAGGATGATGAGTATTCGCCAGCGATCCTCCGGTGACAGTTCAACACCATCGATTTCTGCTTCGCCGTCGAGTAATGCCCTTACCGTTCCCAATCCGCTTTTGCTCGCGACCACATTGAAGAACGTGTTTAACCACAGTTGTTTGACATCTTGTGTTGTAGCGAAGTGCGCGTGGCAACGTGGTGTCAGTTTCAGGTCGCAAGCGCTGCATCATGTCCACTGCTTCTGTGAGCGCAATTGAGATCTGCTCGAGCACGACAAAGTTTTTCTCGGTCTCGGCGAGTCTTAGTGTCTGACGAACAAAGGCAGCGATGGAGGTATCGCCAGCCATTGCTTTATCGGATAAGCCCGCCAGGAACATGGAGCGCGACAGCGGATCCGCAACATTGCCCAGGTGTTCGCTGAGCAGTGTTTCATCATCCGCGCTTAACGCGATCTTCGCGAAGGTCCAGTCGTTGTGGTTGGGGTTAACGATAGCCGGGCAGGGTTGCCCGTCGGCTACAGCCACTGAAGTACGCTTTCCCTTAAGCAGGACGGGAATCGATGTCGTAACGACGAGGCCACCGTCTGCGTCAAGATTGTACAAAGCGACGTCGACGCTGTGCGTTCGAAACCGCGCCGGATCGGTAGTCGACGATTGCACAACGCTAAGCGAATCAAGGCTGCACGAACTCTAGGGTGCCATGTGCCAGATTTGAAGGTAGCTCATTGCCTTCCTCGTCGGCGACGCCGCTGGACTGGCGACGGTTGATATGTGCGAGGGCATAGGGCCGGCGGTAAAGAGCGGCTTGCGGGCCGCCCGTGCGATTGTTACCGATAGTGACTACTCACTGGACGATATCAGTCGTTTCAGTGTTGGCACACTTCCCGGAAGGCTGCTGGAAAGGCGTTTTGCGCACGTTACAACCAAAACGATTGAAGCACAGTAAATCCCGGTGCGATATTCGGGATTTCCCTAGTGACATTAACAGGTGTAAATCTGCTCTTATAGAGTCCCGGGAATGTTTTTGCAGGTTGAGACGATGAACACGAGCACGCCGACGCAACCACCGGTCCGGCAGGATCGGCTGATTCAGGAAGAGATACACGATACCTACAAGCTGCGCGGCAAATTGAAAGAGCCGACGCGTTGCCCGCAGTGCGGAGCCATTTACCGCAAGGGCCGCTGGACGTGGCATGCCGTTATTGAGGGCGAAGCGCACGAACAACTGTGCAGCGCCTGCCATCGCAGCAACGACAAGTATCCGGCCGGCGAAATTTCGATATCCGGAAAGTTTGCGATGGCGCACAAGAAGGACATTCTGCGGCTCGCACGGAATATCGAGGCAACCGAAAAAAACGAACATCCCCTAAACCGGATCATGGAGACCCGGGATCTCGGTGATGAACTGCAATTGACGACCACCGACGTACATTTGCCGCGCCGTATCGGCAAGGCGATCGCGGATGCCTGGGAAGGCGATCTGGATATCCACTTCGACGAGGGTGGCTACTTTACGAGTATTGTCTGGCGACGTGAAAAATAGGAATCAAAACCCGATCTGTGACAATTACCTATTGTTGAATTACAGCAACAACCCAAATGTAAGCGAGTCGGGCTCGCAGTTGCTGGCGGGTTCCGGCAATACATCGAGGAGGTGTTCCTATGAGTGCTAAATTGACGATAGACAGGCCCGAACTCCGACGTCTGACCGCTGCGCTGGTGACGGCGCTGCTGGCGGTCTTTCTCGTTAACGCGTGTGAAACGACAACGCACGCGCAACAGGGTGAGGTTGTGGGTGGTGTACTCGGTGGCGTGCTCGGTGCGCAGGTTGGCGAGGGTCGCGGCAGAACGGCGGCAATTATCGTTGGCACGATCGCTGGCGCGATGATCGGGCGACATATTGGCGATAGCATGGACGAGACCGATCGCGTGCAGACCGCGACCGTCCTAAGGGATGCCCGCACCGGCGAGTCGACTACCTGGGTCAATCCGGACACCGGCTATGAGTATACGGTGACGCCGAGCCGGACTTTCGATGCCAACAGTGGGCCATGTCGCGAGTTTCAGCTCGATGCTACGGTAGGCGGGAAGACGAATCAGGACCTCTACGGGACGGCGTGTCTGCAGGCGGATGGCAGCTGGCTTGTTCGCTGAGCCGCGGCTGGCGCGATAGTGTCGCGACGTATTGATGAATCGGGCGGCTGCAGCGGCAGGTAGTGCGGAACGCGATCAACATCCCAGCCGAAGATCATGGGCAAGGCGCTGGGTATTGTCTACCGCAGCATCGCGGCACACCTTACCCGCAAAGCAGGCTATAAAAATTCAACGGCCCACACCGGTGCAGTCACGCTTATTCAGCGTTTTGGCAGTGCGCTAAATCTGAACATCCATTTTCACATGCTGTTTCTCGACGGTGTCTACGTGGGCGAAGCAAGTTCGTCTTCCCGGTTTCGCTGGGTTACAGAACCAACAAGCTACAAACTCGCACAACTCACGCACACCATCGCGCGCCGTCTGGCCCGACATTTGGAGCGCCGGGGATTGCTAGTGCGAGATGCCGAGCACAGTTTTCTCGCACTGGATAACTCGAATGAAGAAAATGCCGGGGTGCTCGGAGTGAAAAAGGAAAAAATCTGCTTTCACCGACTGATAGCGAACTTTCAGAGGCGGGGGTACACTCGGACACCGGGCACCATCAATCGATCGCCCGTGTCGAGGCCATGCCACACCAGCCATGTTCACAATCAGCGCGCTGATAGTCTCCCTGCTAGCCGTTCCGGCGGTCGACAGCAATCGCCTGCAGGGATCCATCGAAAGCGCTCACTCTGATCAATTCCGCATCCAAGGGATTCAATCCAGCATCGAATTGTCAGACGGCGCGCTACGCGGCGAGATCCATATCGACGCACTGATTTTGATCGCGTCCGGTCAGACCTTTGAGGATATCAGCGTTGCGTGCGGAAGTTTTCGGCCCACCAATGTCGCGTATTATTGCAACGATGCAAGAATTACCGCCACCTTTCCCGGCGTTGGTCGGCAAACGGTCTCTGGGACCTTTTCATACTCCCGCGCAACAGCGACCGCCCGGTTTTTGTTGCTGGATTTGCAGGCTGCCGGCAGTACCCTGCGTCTGAGCGGGACGGTAAACGACGCCGGACTCGATATCTCCTTCAGCGGTAACGCGCTGCATGTCGATGCGCTTATCGGTCTGGCGCAGGACTTCAGTGAAGTTTTTGATGACTACTCGGGCGGCGGCCTGGCCACGATCAAGGGGCGGCTGCGAAGCGGCACTTCAAGACCGACGACGCTGGATATCACCTCCACGTTGGAGTCACTTTCAGTGGCGAACGATAAGGGCACTATCGCGGCTGAAAATATTCAGGGTGATATCGATCTCGCTGTCACGTTGACGGCTGACACGACACGATTCACCCTGCAACTAAACACCCATCAGGGAGAGGCATACCTCGAGCCGGTCTACGCCAGTTTTGGCGAACACGCCCTGAGCCTGTTTGCCGAGGACGTTCTGACCAGCGACTTTTCCCGTTACGACATTCCACTGTTCCGCATCCAGCAGGATTCAGTGCTGGATATGTCCGGCGATGCACGGCTTTTTATGCCGAAGGACGAGCAGCAACCGGGCTCCGTCACGGCGAACATTCACCTTGCCGACACATCGGTCACAGGCCTGTACACGAGCTTTGTCCAGGTTTTGCTCGCCGGAACGATATTCGGTGATCTCGAAACCGATGGCCGCGTGTCCGGCCAGGTCCGCATTGAGAACAACCTGCCGACGCTGGCCCGTCTGCGGCTCGATGAGGTGATTCTCGACGATGCGGGCAGACGATTCTCCATCTATGGGCTGAACGGCATCGTCGACTGGCCAGGCACAGCGCAGGATCCCGTGGGTCCGAGTGAATTGCATTGGGACAGTGCGATGGTCTACAACATCATTATCGGCGGCGGCGACGTCGGCCTGCGATTGGGGCCCGCCGATGTCGAACTGCTGGCACCGCTGCGAATACCCTTGGCGGGCGGTGCGCTGCGGCTCAACCAGCTTGCGCTGCATGATTATGGTTCAGAGACGGCAACCGGTATTCTCGATGCCGAGCTCGAGCCGGTACAGCTCAGCCAGTTGACGGGGGCAATAGGCTGGCCGCCGTTTTCCGGTCGACTCTCCGGGCGCCTGCCATCGCTAACTCTGTCCGAGGAGACCATGATGGTCGGCGGTTCGTTGACCGCCAGCGCCTTCGATGGCGGGATCGAGGTCTCTAACCTGCGCATCGAACGACCGTTCGGCCGGGTGCCACGTCTGTACGCCGACCTTCGGCTGCGACAACTCGATCTCGAGCGACTGACCAATGTCTTTTCGTTCGGACTCATTCAGGGACGATTAAGCGGCGATGTGACAGGCTTGGAAATGATCGGGTGGCGAACCACGGCAATGGATATGCATTTTTACACGCCGCCGGATGATCGATCGCGACGCCGGATCAGTCAGCGCGCCGTCGAGAACCTGGCCAGCGTCGGTGGCGGCGGTGCCGGTGCGATGTTGTCGTCCGGCCTGATGCAGTTTTTCGAGGTCTTTTCGTACGATCGGATCGGACTTCGATGCATTCTGCGCGATGGATCGTGTGCGATGAGCGGCGCGGGTGCCAGCGGCGATGGCTACTACATCGTCAAGGGCAGCGGACTGCCTCGAATCGATGTGGTCGGATTCAAAAAACAGGTCAGCTGGTCAAGACTGGTACGGCAGCTGACAGAGATTACACGGAGCAACGCGCCCACTGTAGAATGAGCGCACTGCAGGCAACGCAATTACGGAGATTACCGCTATGAGCAAACTGACTTTTTCAGCAACCGCCCTGCTCGCGATTCTTGTCGCTGCATGCGTCACGATCAACGTTTACTTTCCCGAAGCCGCGGCCGTCGAGGCGGCCGATCGCATCATCGACAAAGTCCGTGGCGAAGAAACCGGCCCGAGTGCCAGTTCCGCATACCCTGCACCGGTAGCCGATGATGTCTCATTGTTGGCGCTGGTGGCGCAGTCGGCGTCCGGACTTCTAATCAGCGATGCGCACGCACAATCGGACGTCGATTTCGATCGCCCCTCTGCCGAGAAGCGCGCGCTGGAAGACGCTCTGGCGCAACGATTCAAATCTTTAAAGCCGTATTTTAATTCGGGCGCAATTGGCCATACCGAGTCGGGCCTCGTGGAGTTTCGTGACCGCAATCTGGTTTCCTTAAAGGATCGTAACTCGGTGGTGCAACTGATCGCTGCCCAGAACAACGACTGGAATGCCCTGTTCGCCGAAATCGCCCGCCTTAACGGCCATCCGGAGTGGCAGGACAGCATCCGCCGCACGTTTGCCGAGCGGTGGGTAGCGAAAGCCGAAAGCGGCTGGTATTACCGGGAAGCAGGCGTCTGGAAGCAAAAATAACGCGCCGCGCTATTTCGAGATGTCTGCTGACTTCAACTCCTCTGCGACCGAAAGGTCGTCCAGAATAATTGCGCCTCTTTCTGAGGCATCGAACACGAAGCTTATTTTGGCAATCGACGCGGCATCGAAGTCCGGGTCCGAGTTGGCGAATCGATCGAGCGGTAACTCGAAGCGACGAAACAGCACTTCGGCCGGCTCTGTGGACTCGAGAAACCGGGCCCGTCGCGGAATCGCGGTTACCAGCGGATAGAGTTGTGCATCCGCACTCAGCGCGGCAGATGCCGTCAGACCGCGCCTATCTGTCAGCTCGATAGTCCAGTCGAGCGGATCCACGGCTTCATCGGCGGATTCGTTCGCATCGCTCTCGTCCTCCCAGTCCACAGGCATCGTGTCAATGTCGACAGCCGAGAGCGATGCAATCACGGTATTGACCGCAACAGGACGGTCCAACTCGAAGTCGACCCGCGCAGTCTCTTCGCTGAATTCTGCATCCCAGGCCACGACCAGCGAGTGCGTATCCAGTTCGTCATACTTCAGCTCATTTCCGGTCTCGTACCAGCGACTGAGATTTTGCGTCGAGATGCGTCCACCCGGCATCGTCGACGGATCGATGTCCTCCTCAAACGCGGCAACGATCTGTTCCTCAGTGTCCGAAAACTGGTTGATGAAGAAAGTGTTGGGCAGCCACTCCGCGGCGTAGCGAGCGTCCCTGAAGATCGGCAGGTATTCCCGGCGGTCATTGAGGACGATTTCAAGAAATGCCCCAAAGTAGACTCGGGCAACATCTCTTTGTGCCTCGGCATCCATGATTCTGTCGACGTCCAGTGCCCAGGCATGGAACAAACCCACGTCAACATTGCCCCAGGTGGTGTTGAACTGGCCATGATTGGCACCGACGACGTACAAGCCGGAACGAAAGCCATAGTCCTCGCCGGAAAATTCCACGCGCGAGTACTGCGCCATGCCGTCAAACGACTGCACGTCGCCGTCCATGCTGCCGTGTATGGTGAAGTAGTTGACGTCCCGAATCGGTGTCGGCCGTTCGCGGGGCTGGTACTGACCGTCAACCGGTGCGATCGCGATAACGCCACGCAGGTTGAAGTTGAAATCGAAATCGACGGTCGCATCGTCCGGATAGCGATCGAGCGCATTAAAAGCGGCGGCAACGCCGACCGCCTCGCCGCCACGCGAATGACCGATCAATGCGACACGATCCACATCGACCTTATTCTGCAGCGCATGGCCGGGCTCCTGATTCCAGTCGCGCCACTGCGCCAGGTGTTCCAGCAGCAACCAGCCACGGGCGTCGTTTTCTTCCTTGAGGCCGGGACGCTTATCAAAGACTTCCACCGAAGCCGATGCCGTATAGTTGATAAAGTTCTGGTCAACCGATGCCAAAATGATGCCACGACTTGCGAAAAGTTCGCCCAGGTATTGATAACCCGGGTCGGAAAAGTCCTCCATCGAGTGGTTGCCGTGCACGATCAGGACGAGCGGGAACGGGCCTTCTCCCTGCGGCATCCAGACGCGCGCCTGTAGCGGCAATTCCGTCACATCGAAGCCCCAGTAACTGGTCCGCAGCCACCCCGAGAGGCCATCCCAGTTATCGATAAACGGGGTGCCATCGACGCGCCGGGACACGACATCGACCTCCTCGGCGAATTCTTTCCGGTGCAGATCCTTCCCGCTGCCGTAGGTGAGCGTGACGACCTCGTACTCGCCGGGTAAGCCCGGATTAGACAGGTCGAGGGTTCTATCCTCCAGGACATACCCATCCAGTGCGGGGTTCGCCGATTCGAAATCGCTAAATACGACGTAGGCGCCGCCAAGAAGTCCGCCGAACCCCAAAACGGCAGCGGTCAGCGTCACTTTCTGTTCCCTTGGCCGAAAGCCGGCCTGACGAAAGACGGCGATGCCGGCGCCCAATAGCGAGACCGTCAGTATCAGCATAGCCCCACCTGACAGGCGGTTCGTCACGTCTCCCGGGAAAACGGCGATCAGGATGAACGGGGCGAATAGCGCGAGCGCAAGCCGGTACCGGAATGGCAATCGCATGATAATCGCGGCAACCAGCATAACCGCGATCCCAAGGAGTGCCAGAACACCAATCAATACGACAAACGCGGGTACTTTCTGGACCGCAAAGTTCTGCAACAGACCCGTGAGCAGAAACAGGAATATCAGCCCGGTCCCCAGCACGACGATACCGGTTGCGGCACCGCTCCAGGCAATACCGGAAGGCGTCAAGGCCAGAACCGCCCGATGCCACAACGCTTTTACCCGCTCGATTATTCTCATTGTTTTCTCGGAACGATTGTCAGGAAGTTCGTATTGAAGCACAAAGCACCGCCGCTAAGGGCACTGAGATCTGCCTGATCTTCTGCGTCATGGAGCCCGCATCGGTGGCGGTCTTCTGGATAATTGGGGTCAGAGTAAAAATAGCTGTTTTTACTCTGACCCCAATTATCCTTTACTCTCACTCGAATGATCCGGTCACTACCTTGTCAGAACAGATGAGATGAAAAACACACACCGCCAAGCGTATTTCCAGACTCCGGCCGGCCGCGGACTGCTCAGGGTCGTCGCAGGTGTCTGTTCCGTTGCGGGCGTGATGGCGATCGCTATCGCCTGGCGAGTTGCGCATCGACCGGATGCGGCGTCCTTTGTTCCGATACTCGGGTGGCAATTACTGATCTGGTTACCCTGGATCGGTTTTTACTATGTGGTGGGCTATCTCGTCCGTCGCCTGGGCACGTATCAGGACGCGTCGCTGCTCGGCTTGATACTGCATGTTTTCGCAGCAGTACTAATCGCATCGATCCACCTCGTCTGGTTCTGGCTGGTAAGCAGCCGTACAAGTCCATTCCTCGACCTGCCAGGCACCCGATTCGGCGCTTTCGCCTTCTTCTTCGTCTTCTGGTTCCTCATCGACCTGCTGCTTTATTGGGCCATTCTTGCACGGCCGCAGCCAAATCAGGAATCACCCGAGGAACTGGCGAGCAACGCGACAACCGAACGTTTTGCAGTACGAAAGGGCCGCTCACAACATCTCATCCGCACCGCCGATATCCGCTGGATCGAAGCCCAGGGCTACTACGCCGCTCTGCACACAGACAGCGGCAGTTTTCTGCTGCGCAGATCACTCACCAGGCTCGCAGATGAACTGGATCCGCGGAGCTTCATACGCGTCCATCGATCCACGATCGTCAACGTTGCTCACGTCGACGGTCTGACGACAAATGATAGCGGATCCTTCCTGGTCACGCTGACAGATGGCACTCACCGAGGCGTCAGTCGCAGCGGCAGACGCAGACTTAAGTCCGTGTTGCCTGCTACAGCCTGACACAGACTGCATAAATTGGTCAATTCACTGCAAACCACTAAACAGCAGGAAAGCAATGAGTCAAAATACAAGGCAGAATTCTCGGGAGATCAGGCTTGCATCGTATTCTCGTGCTCATATTCTTTGCGGGTGCCGCAACGACCGCCGGCACCGCGCCGCCGTTGTTCGTCGCAATTGCCGAGCATGCGACAGTGGTTGACGGTGGCCTGTCGCGTGGCGTGGCGTTCGGCGATGCCGATGGCGACGGCGATCCGGATCTCCTGGTTGCCAACACCATCAACTACCCGGAATTCCTGTACCGCAATGACGATGATCGCTTCGTCCAGGTAATGGAGACCAAACCGTCCCTCGCCGCTGGTTTTACCGAGGGCGTAAACTGGGTCGATTTCGACAACGATGGCGATCTCGACATTTTCGCAGCTCGAACCCGCGGCCCCAATGCTTTGTATCGCAACGACGGAAACTGGTCATTCGTGGAGCAGGAAGCGGGAGATCTTTCGACGGACCGGTCCGCCAGTTCGATGGCTTGCTGGGCTGACGTCGATGGCGACGGTTGGCTCGACATCTTCGTCGTCAACCGCAATGGGGAAGATGACGCGCTCTATCGCAACCAAAACGGCCGCGCTTTCGAGCGCGTCACTGACAGCGTCGTCGGCGGAGCCGGTGGCGACGGCCGCAGCTGCGTATTTGCGGATTTTGACGGCGATGGCGATCCGGATCTGTATGTCGGCAACTTCGTGGATACATCGAAGACACCGCCGTCAAAGCAACGTAATTTTTTCTACTTCAATGAAGGTAACTTCGGATTTACCGAAATCCGAAGCGGCCACGCCGTCGAGTCACGTGCCCTCACCTATGGCACCTCGGCAACCGATGCCGACAACGATGGCGACCTCGATCTGCTGTTGACCAATATCGGGAACGGCGACCAGAATCACCTTTACCTGAACGACGGAGTCGGCAATATGAAGTTGCACGAAGCGGGCTTGTCCAACGCGATCAGCACGCCTTCAAAAGGCCACACCTGGGGCGACTTCGATCTCGACGGTGACATCGACCTCGCGATTGCGAACGGTACCGAAGGCTCTGACCGCATCCGCAACGCGCTTTACCTCAACGACGGGGCGGCGAATTTCAACGCGAAAGCCGACGACGATTTCACTGCTCACCGGCACGTCTCGGCCGGAATAGCGTGGGCCGACATTGACAGAGATGGTGACCTCGACTTGTATGTCGCCAACTGGGGCGACGGTGATCAGGACAACGTTATGTACGAAAACCAGTCGCGGGGCAGCTGGCTCAAAATTAATCTTGAAGGCTCCGCGTCGAACCGCATGGCCGTCGGTGCGCGGGTTACGGTTACGACGCGATACGGCGGGGTGTCGAAGCGACAGTTTCGCTGGCTGAATACAAGCACCGGTTACGCGAGCCAGAACGAGCCGGTCCTGCATTTCGGCCTGGGCCACGCGATGAGCGTTGACACTCTCCGCATCGATTGGCCCTCCGGCCGCCACGACACGCTCAATAGTCTCGCCGCCAACCAACATCTGCACATTCGCGAGGGGGAAACATGATCCGATTTAGTTTGAATGGCAAGACCTACGATTTCGACGGTGCTGACGACACGCCCCTGCTCTGGGTGATCCGCGACAGTGCCGGGCTGACCGGGACGAAGTATGGGTGCGGTATTGCCCAGTGCCGCGCCTGCACCGTGCACGTCGATGGTAAAGCCAGGCGCGCCTGTGTTACGCCCGTCAAATCGGTAACCGGCCGCGCCGTCACGACTATCGAGGGTTTGTCGAGCGACGCATCACACCCGGTGCAACAAGCCTGGCGCGAGAGCTGCGTTTCGCAGTGCGGATACTGCCAGAGCGGCCAGATCATGGCGGTAGCGGCGATGCTCAAGAAACTGCCATCGCCGAGCGACGAGGACATCGATCGTCAACACCGGAATATCTGTCGCTGCGGCACCTATCCGCGGATTCGGAAGGCGATTCACCGCGCGGCGGAACTCTCCCGCAAGGAGGCTGGCCGTGAGTGAAATGGACCGACGAGAATTCGTGAAACTTTGTGCTATTACCAGCATGGGCCTCGTCATCGGCGTGCCTCGAACTGACGCGGCGCAGATTACCGAACAAGAGCTCCATCCGCTAATCAAAATCGGTTCCGACGGCCAGATCATTATCTATGCCCAGAACCCGGATATGGGCCAGGGGGTAAAGACCTCTCTGCCCATGATAATCGCCGAAGAACTCGACGCTGACTGGGCGTCCGTCAGAGTGGAGCAAGCCGCTTGGGATACCAGGCTCGAGAACCAGTTTTCGGGAGGCAGCCTAAGCATTCGACTGAACTACACTGCAATGCGGCAGGCCGGGGCGAGCGCAAGAACCATGCTGATAGCGGCGGCGGCAGATCGCCTCGGCCGGCCAATCGAGGAGCTTGAAACGCAACAGGGCTTTGTCGTCGACCGAGCAGGCGGTCGCCGGCTTGCGTACGCGGAACTGGCCGAGGCGGCAAGTATCTTACCCGTTCCGGACGCACCTGCTCTGAAAGATGCCCGGGATTTCCGGCTGGTTGGCACATCCGTCGCCGACGTTGACCTCGAACCGATAATCCGTGGCCAGCAAGAGTACAGCCTGGACCTGAAACTACCCCGCATGCTTTTCGCCGTAGTGAAGCGCTGTCCAAACGGCGACGGCCAACCGATATCGTTCGATTCTACAGACGCCAGTAAGATTCCCGGGGTTGTTGACTTTCACGTGCTCAGGAACACGGATCATGGCGGGCGCATTATCCTGCCCAACTGCCCGAACTTCGTCTCGGGCGTCGCCGTGCTGGCGACGAATACCTGGGCTGCCATGCAGGGAGCCGCGGCATTGCAGGTCGAGTGGCAAATCCCCGAGGCGCGTGATGACTCGGACGAACTCATGCAACGGTTCGAGAAGGCTCTCGACGCCGAAGGTGAGATCGTCAGGAGCGACGGCGTCGCTGAGGCAGGCGATCAGGAACACAGCATAGACGTAACCTACTCCCTGCCCTTTCTCGCACACATGCCAATGGAACCAATGAACTGTACGGCAAACGTCAAGGGCGACCGGGCCGAAGTCTGGAGCCCGACGCAGAATCCACCGATGGCGGCCGAGGCGGTGGCCAAAGTCCTGAACATACCGCAGGAAAACGTGACGATTAACGTCCTGCGCTCCGGTGGTGGCTTCGGACGACGCTACTACGCGGACTTCATCACCGACACAGTATTGCTCTCACGGCAATTCGGACGGCCCGTAAAGACGGTCTGGTCGCGTGAGGACGATGTTCGGCACGGATACTTTCGATCGGCCAGCGTGCAGCGTGTCAGGGCCAAACTCAGCGCCGGCCGAATCAGTCACTGGCATCAGAAAGTTGCCAGCCATCCCCGAACCATCTATCTCGAACAGGATGGCTCGCCTGCCGAGATTGGCAATTATGAATTTCCTGCCGGTTTTGTCCCCAACCTGCTGTTTGATTATGTCGCTGTTCCCGCGCGCATTCCGCTCGGGCAATGGCGTGCCACCACCCACTCCAGCAACGTGTTTGTCGTTTCCGGGGCCATCGATGAACTCGCGTATACAGCCAATATCGATCCGGTGGATTTCTGGCTCGGCCTCGTTGGCGATGAGCAGTATGTACAAGTCAGGGAAGACTTTCGCTTCGACGCATCACGACTGAGACACGTCATTACGACCGCTGCAGAGCGAGCACACTGGGGCACACCCCTCCCCGCCGGAAGTGGACGCGGCATCTCTGCAAGTTACAACCAGGGTATCTGGGTTGCCGAAATAGCCGAAGTCACGGTGAAAAACGATCGATTGAAGATCGACAGGATTACCTGCGTGATCGATTGCGGACTGGTCATAAACCCGAATGCCGCGATCAACCAAGTCGAAGGCGGCATCGTCGATGGCCTCGCTGCGGCACTGTATGGAAAAATTACCGTCAGGAACGGCATCGTTCAGGAAAGTAACTTTCATGATTACAGGTTCTGTCGAATAAACGACATTCCCACGATCGACGTCCATTTCGTTGCGAGTATCGACTCGCCCCGAGGACTTGGCGAGGGACCGCTACCGCCGGTCGCACCCGCTATTACCAACGCGATTTTCGCGGCAACAGGAAAACGCATTCGGGAGCTTCCGATCCGGCTGTAATTACGATCATGCACCAGTGTGTTTGGGGGCGAATGGCTGCTTTCATCGAGAGCCTTCACCTGCGACGGGGATTAGTCTGCTCCTGAGTTCGATTCAACCGGCGGGATACGATAGATTTAAACGGTTATACCGATATCTTGCTCGAGTAGCCGGTGAACAAAGGTGACAAATCCCGAGTGCAGGTAGCTTCTTCATTGTCGCCAGTTCCGCCTCATGCCAGGCAACTCCTGCGTGATCCGGACGCATAGGCACGTACCGGGCGAAAGGCTTCATACTGGTTTTTAAGCAGCTAAAGCGTAGTTGTCTTCGTTGGCCAGCATGAAAAGCTGGAGCACTTGTGCCGCTACATCACCCGCCCTGGTACCCAAACCCAGAGTCAACCTGACCCGATACCATGGTGTTTTTGCGCCGAACAGCAAACACCGAGTGTGGGTGACCCCGGCAAGGCGTGGCAAGGGTAACTGGAAAGTTGCCGCTGATCAGGATGAGAAAACACCCGCGCAACGCCATGTGGCGACGTCCTGGGCTCAGAGATTGAAACGGGTGTTCACCAACAGTAGGCGCCCTGAGGCGACATTGACGTGGAAACTTGCCAAGTCTGCGGTGGTTGCGCAAAGGTGATTGCTTGTATCGAAGACCCCGTGGTCATCAGGAAGATTCCGAACCATCTGCGGGAGAAATCGCCGCTCGATTTAGGGGTACGGATTCAAAACCCTTGCGCGCCGCCACAGGCCAGCCTGTTTAGCTAATTCAGCTGAATTTTCCTGCTTTACTCGTGTTGCGACCAGAAACGGCTTCGACAGGGTATCGGCTGGTCTGAAAACG
>JAACFM010000090.1 GCA_009937445.1 Gammaproteobacteria bacterium
GATAACATACGTAAGGGCGCGGCTCTAAATAGTGTCCAAATTGCTGAAATATTGGCAAAAAACTATCTTTAAGCTATAGTTCGCAGGCAATGAATGGCCCCAGACTGGATGTCAAATATGGGGTTTTGTAGGGTTTGGAGAAATACATTATGTCGCGACGTTTTACTGGTCTCTCTCTGTGGTTGGTTTTTGTGCTGTCGAGCGAGGTTTGGGCCATTGGACTTGGCGACATCGAACTGGATTCAGCTCTCAATGAGCCACTCAGGGCGGAAATCATTCTGTTATCGGCCAACGCCGATGAACTGGCCAATCTTAGCGTCGCGTTGGCCTCTGCCGAGACATTCACTCGTTATGGCATAGATCGCCCATTTTACCTGCAGGGACTCGCGTTTAACGTCGTTAACAGCGGCGCTGACGGCAGCGTCGTGCAGATCCGCTCGCGCGCACCGATAACCGAACCCTTTCTGACATTTTTAATAGAGGCGACCTGGTCCAGCGGTCGTTTGTTGCGTGAATACACCGTGCTGTTGGACCCGCCGACCTATGCGCCGCCAAGCGCTCAGCAAGCAGCACCGGTTGAAGCACCTCGCCGCAGCACGCCGAGTGACAGTGGCAGGATTGAGCGTCAGGCCGCGCCGACACCGGTAGCGCCAGAACCTCTTCCTGCGCCTCAACCTGTACAACCGGCCAGAAGCAGTGACGCAAGCGTTGCCGATTCGGCTTATGAGCCAGCACCAGAGCCAGCACCGGAACCAGCACCGGAGCCAGCACCAGAGCCAGCACCAGAGCCAGCACCGGAGCCAGCAGCGGAACCAGCAGCGGAACCAGCACCCAGTGCCGAGCCTGTCGTTGATAACACCCCGTACAGCATGAGCGATGGTGGTGATTACGTTGTGTCGAAAGGTCAGACGCTTTGGGGCGTTGCGGCGCACCTGCGTCCCGACAGCCGGCTGACGATGAATCAGACAATGCTGGCAATTTTTGAGGCAAACCCGGACGCGTTCAACGGCAACATCAACGTATTGAAAGCGGGCGCAAGTTTGCGCGTTCCGAGTGCCGATGAGGTTTTCCAGATCAGTCGCTCTGACGCATTGAATGAAGTACAGCGTCAGCACAGCGCTTGGGGTGGCGGCACGGGGTATACGGCACCGGAGCCTTCCACAAGACCAAGTCTGACATTAGTGCCGCCTGACGAAGAGCCCGTTGGTAGCGACTACGACGAAACATCGTCCTATGAGCCACTAACCCGTGAACAGGAAGTTGAGAGCAGGATTGCTGAACTGGAAGGGGCTGATGTTCCCGATCAGCAGTCTCTGATCGAGATACGTGACGATGAGCTTGCGAACCTGCGTCAGGAGCTGGCGAATATTCGTGGTGAAGTGTATGCGCCGCCGGTCGACGACGTGGTCGTTGACGATGTCATTACCGATGACTCAATGGCTGACGATCCGCTTGCGGATGACTTGATCGGTGACGACTCGGCTGTTGAGGAGCAAATGGTCGACGATGATCCGATGGCTGACGACACGGACGGAGCGGCTGATGTTGTAACGGACACGACGGTACCGACAAATGTAGTTATGCCCGCATCGTCCAGAGACAAGAGCATCATTGACCAGGCGATCGAGTTCCTGACCGGATTCTGGGGCATCATTATTGCGACTTTGGTCGTGGTCGCAGGTGGCCTGTTCTGGTTCATGCGTCGCGGCGATGACGGTGACGACGATTATGACGATGACGATGATGCGAATGATCGGTCGTGGGATCCGCTGGATGCCGATGAATTAGCCGCTGGAACGATGTCGGCGACGGCAACCATTCAGGTGCCCACACCTGAAGAGGCTTTTGTGGTTGTCGAACAGGACTCGGGTGCTCATCCGATTCTGGAGCACACTGTGGAAGCACCGGTTGCGGACTTCGCGGCGGTTGAAGACAAAGCAGCCGAGACATTTGGATCGCTCGAAGATACCTTTAGCAGTGAAACGGCTGTAAACATCGATCAGTCGGATCCGATCGCCGAGGCCGACTTCCACATGGCCTATGGTTTGTACGATCAGGCCGCTGATTTGATCAACGGTGCGCTGGAAATCGATCCGACCGATAAGTCTCTGATGTCCAAGCTGTGCGAAATTTATTTCGTATGGGGCAATCGAGATGCGTTTGTAGACGCGGCGTCTCGACTCAACACAGCGGTCGGCGACGGGGACAATGCTGACTGGGACAAGATTGTGATCATGGGCCAGCAAATAGCAGCCGATCACGACCTGTTTGCCGGTGCAGAATTAGCGGGGGCGACCAAAGCGGTCGACTTGTCCTTTGATGAAGAGGATGAAGAAGGCGGCGCGCTCGATATGGACTTCGGTGCCGATGATGGTGGTGAGACCGATGTCATCGGTCTGGATGCTGACTTCACCGACCTGGCTGCTGGCTTCAGCGATGATTCTGAGGCGACACACGGCGGCGTCGACTTTAGTTTTGATGAAGCAGAGGACGACGTTGATTTCGATCTTGAGGTGACGGCTCAATCACCAACCATTGCGGCCTCCATGACGGAGGCAACGGCCGAAATGCCGGCTCCGACGTTTGAGTCACCAACAGCGGACGAGCAATTCTCCGGCTTCGAAGAGCCTGCTGCCGGTACGTCTGAGCTGCCATCAATGGATGAGAGTTTGCACCAGACTATGTCTGACGCAGGTCAGGATGCGCTCGATGACCAGACGGCGGAAATCAATCTCGAAGATCTTGATCTTGATCTTGATGGACTTGCAGAATCTGAGTTCGCCTCTCTGGACGATCTGGATGCGACGGGTCGCAACGAGATGCTTTCAGACACAGGAATTAATGCAGCGCTGGCCGATCCGGATTCATCGGATTTTCGCGAGGAGCTGGATATCGACTCGACTGGCCTGATTGAAGGGCTTGATCTGAGCGATTTTGATGACTCTGACATGCCGCTGGCGGCGGATGAGACGGGTCACAGACCAGTGATATCGGATGAAACAGAGTACGACCCGACGGACATAGACATCGACGAAGAATTGCTCGATGCGACCGGTCTGACGCAAGTGCTTGATAGTGATATCGCTGTCGAAACGAGCGCAGATACTGATGTGGATCTGGGCGATGCTGATGCCACAATGCTGGCGTCAGACCTGGGCGATGAAGCGACCCTTGAGTCCTTGCTTGAAGACGCCGAGACAATGCTGGCTCCGATGGACGACGACGACGATGACTTCGATTTTGCCAAGACCGAGGCGCTTCCTGCAGAGGCATTCTTAGGCGATATGGATATTGACCCGACTGCTGAAACACCGGCCATTGCGGGAACTGATGTTGACCTGGATCTTGATGAACTGACGGCTGCATTGCAGGTCAGTGAGATCGGGGACACGATTGAACAATCACGCGATGATGCAACGGTTGAGCAACCGCGTCCGACGCTGCCTGATGAGAATGCTGAGATGCCCACGATGTCGCTGGCACCGGAAGACCTGGACAGCGATCTTCACGAAGCGCGTACGATGACGGAGGTTGGTACCAAACTCGATCTGGCGCGCGCTTATGTTGATATGGGCGATCCGGCTGGAGCGCGCAGCATCCTTGAGGAAGTGCTTGACGAGGGTGATGACGGGCAGAAACAACAGGCTCAGCAATTGCTGGACTCCCTGCCCAGCTAGCGCGCAGAGCGGGTAATCACATGCGCATTGCGCTTGGTATTGAGTACGACGGCACCGCGTACAACGGGTGGCAGCGTCAGAACACCGGCCTCGGTGTGCAACAACGTCTCGAAGAGGCTCTCTACAAGGTTGCCGATCACCCGGTTGAGGTGACCTGTGCTGGTCGTACCGATACCGGAGTGCATGCCACGGGCCAGGTTGTCCATTTCGATACGCCGAGCACGCGCGACGACCGCGGCTGGTTGCTCGGGGCGAATAGCAACTTGCCGGACGATATCAGCGTCACCTGGGCGCGGCACGTTGACGACGATTTTCACGCCCGCTTCACCGCAGTCGGCCGCAACTATCGCTACCGGATCCTGAATCGTCTCGAACGATCAGCTCTTCACCGACATCGCGCCTGGTGGGTGTATCAGCCGCTCGATGCCGAGCGCATGCAAGAGGCTGCTCAGCATCTCATTGGCGAACACGATTTTTCTGCATTTCGTGCAGCGGGTTGTCGCGCGAATACGCCGCACCGCAATATCACTGAATTTTCCATCAAGCGCGACGGTGACTGGGTTACGTTGCAGGTGTCGGCGAACGCTTTTCTGCAACATATGGTTCGCAATCTGACCGGGTCACTGGCAACGGTGGGTGCGGGCGAGAAGCCTCCTGAATGGATAGCCGAGGTGCTGGAAAGCAGAGATCGGAAGAAAGCGGGCATCGCCGCACCGCCGCATGGACTGACACTGGTGTCGGTGGATTATCCGAGCATGGCCGGTATTCCCCAGCCACCGACTAGCTGTACATAAACTATACGGATATCATGTCGATATGAGCTGGTTCGAAAAATTAATGCCGTCGCGCATAAGCACCGAGAATCGTACGAAGTCGGTTCCGGAAGGCGTCTGGATCAAATGTGCCCGATGCGATGCGCAGCTGTATCGCAACGAGCTTGAGCGCAACTTGCAGGTCTGCCCCAAATGCGATCATCACATGCGGGTGGGCGCGCGCGCGCGCCTGAAGTATTTTCTCGACCCGGACTCGCAAACTGAGCTGTCATCTCAGCTTGAGCCAGAAGATCCACTCAGATTCAAGGACAGCAAACGCTATCGTGACCGCATTGTTGCGGCGCAAAAAAAGACCGGCGAAAAAGATGCGCTGGTCAGCGTCAAAGGAACGTTGTTTGGTCATCCTGTCGTTGTCTGTGCTTTCGAGTTTGGTTTTATGGGCGGCTCCATGGGCTCGGTTGTCGGCGAAAAATTTGCGCGGGCGGCGAACTACGCGGCCGAGAACAAAGTGCCGCTTATTTCGTTTGCAGCCAGTGGCGGTGCACGCATGCAGGAGGCCTTGTTCTCTTTGCTGCAAATGGCGAAGACGTCTGCGGCCTTGGCAAATCTTGGCAGTAAAAAGGTTCCCTATGTATCGGTTCTGACTGATCCGACGACAGGGGGTGTATCGGCCAGTCTCGCGATGCTGGGTGACGTCAATGTCGCCGAACCGAATGCCCTGATTGGATTCGCGGGCCCGCGCGTCATCGAGCAGACGGTCCGGGAGCGTCTGCCCGAGGGGTTCCAGCGCAGCGAGTTTTTGCTCGACCACGGGGCTATCGACATGATTATTGATCGTCGCGATATGCGCGACCAAATCGGTAATTTGCTCGCCAAGTTCGCAGGTCGCCCAAACCCGGTACCAGTAAAGTAAGCCGTTTCATGCTCTCGTCTGCCTCGCCACTGTCCGCTTGGCTGGTATGGCTCGAAACGCTGTCGCCAAGCGAAATCAATCTTGGTCTGGAGCGAACGCAACGCGTCCTTGAGCGCCTTGGCTTACAGCGACCGCCCCATGTTCTGTTGATCGCCGGTACCAACGGCAAGGGCTCCAGCGTCGCGATGACGAATGCGCTCTTGCGGGCAACCGGGCTTAGAACCGGCGCCTATACCTCTCCTCATATCACCCACTACAACGAACGAATTGTCGTCGATGGCGTCACGGCAAGCGACGCCGAGATTATTGCGGCTTTCGAGCGAGTCGAGGCGGCCCGGGAAGACACGGAACTCACGTATTTCGAATTTGGCACGCTTGCCGCCGCTGTCGTGTTCTCTGCTGCAGACCTCGACGTCTGGATACTCGAGGTTGGATTGGGAGGACGCCTGGACGCGACGAATGCCATCGAACCGACGGCGTCGTTGATCACCAATGTCTCTCTGGATCATTGCGACTGGCTGGGGCATGACGTGGAGACCATTGCGATCGAGAAAGCCGGGGTGATGCGTACGGATATTCCGACAGTATTCGGCGACGTGGATATTCCGGAATCCATCCTGCGCCGGGCGGCGGAATGTCGCGCCAATCTGTTTTGCGCCGGTCAGGACTTCGATCTGCACTTAAGTGAACGCGGAGCCTGGTCGTGGCGCGGCCCGACGCGGGCGATCGAGGACCTTGCGAGACCCGGTTTACACGGTGATTTTCAGATACGCAACGCGGCGGCTGTACTAATGTTGCTGGAATCTGCCGGTCTGGCCGGCAATATAGATGCCGCTCTTATTAATAAAGTTTTGCCGGGCCTGTCGCTGGCGGGTCGTTTGCAGCGCATGCAGATCAGTGGCCTCTGCTCCACAAAAAACGAGTGGCTGATTGACGTAGCGCATAACCCGGCCGCCGCCAACGCGCTTGCGAGTGCGCTCGAAGCGCTGCAGCAGAACGGCAGAATCATCGCGATCGTGGGTTTGCTTGCGGACAAGGATTTGGCTGGCGTGATTGCCCCGCTCGCTGAGCACGTCGATCAATGGATAGCGATGACCGCAGTCAGTCATCGCGCGATCCCTGCCGATGAACTTGCATGCCAGATCGCGAATTTGACGGGTCGGGCATGCCTTGTCGCCGATTCCACAGCAAATGCTGTTGAATTCGCTCGGCGAACGGCGTCAGAAAATGACAGAATACTCACCACAGGGTCATTCTTCACGGTGGGCCCGGTACTGGAACAACTGGAAACCCTCTCACGAACAAAATCATGATGGAACGAGCTTTGAAAGAAAGAATTATCGGCGCAGTAGTACTCGTCATTATCGTCGTGCTTGTTGTTCCGGTTTTTCTCGATGGACCACCGGAAAGTGGCGGAATCGTCTCGGAGCGAGTTCTGCTGCCCGGGCAGGAGGGTCAGGATACCAAAACAGTTGTTTTGGATCGGCAGCGAACGGAACCGATGCCGGCCGTCAGCACCTCGACAGACGCGCCAGAGACCAGTAGTCCCGCCGCAGCGGAGCCCAAAGAAGAGACAACGCAGCCGCAGCCGCAGCCGATTGTGCAGAAGCCGGCTGTGCGCACAGTGGAGCAGTCCCCGCCGAAGCTTGCGGCTGAAACGCCAACAGTAACAGCGTCGACAACCGGAATGTGGGCCGTACAACTGGGCAGCTTTTCAAATAAGGAGAACGCGGAAAAACAGGCTGCGAGTCTGCGAAAACAAGGCTATGCCGCATTCCTGAGCCAGGTGAATACCAGCTCGGGTCAGATGCATCGGGTCAGAATCGGGCCACAAAAGGATCGTGAAAGCGCCGAAGCGATGGCGGCGAGACTCCTGAAAGTCGGCCACAAGGGACAAGTTCTACCGCATCCCTGATGATCTGCTAGAATCCTGATCCACTCTTACCCATGCCGAAATAAGACGACATCGTAGATGCCGATCATCGACATAATTATTGCCGTAGCGCTGGTCGTTTCCATTATTGTTGGATTCGTGCGCGGTTTCGTGAAAGAGGCCATCTCGATTGCAAGCTTGGTCATCGCTATATGGGCTGCGTTGTATTTTGGGCCCGTTGTTGGCGAGGTGTCGAGCAGCTGGCTGACCGCCCAGGAATTGCAGGTCTGGTTCGGTCGGGTACTGGTTTTCGCGGTGGTCCTGTCTTTAGGCGGGCTGCTTGGCTGGGGTATTTCCAAACTCGTACGATTATCCGTTCTCAGCGGATTGGATCGCTTCCTTGGCTCCTTTTTCGGCATGTTGCGTGGGATTCTGTTGGTTGCGCTGTTCGCGATCGGCGGCCAGTTTGCCGGGTTTGAGAATGATGATTGGTGGTTGCAGTCTCAGTTGCTGCCACATTTTGCGGAGGTCGCTGACTGGATCAAGGTCGTAGCGCCCAAGGGATATGAACTGATAGTGCCGGATGAGGTTGCGGACGAACTGCCCGTCGAACTGCCGGTGGAACTGTAGAGACGAACTATGTGCGGTGTGGTCGGAATTGTTAGCTCTGAACCCGTCAATCAGGCCTTGTACAACGCCCTGACTGTGTTGCAACACCGTGGCCAGGATGCCGCAGGCATCGTGACCTGGAGTGACGAAAACGGGCTCAAACAACGCAAAAGCAATGGCCTGGTGCGCGACGTGTTTCGCAGCCGGCACATGCTGCGACTCACCGGCAACGTTGGCATCGGGCATGTTCGCTACCCGACAGCCGGGGGCTCCAAGTCATCTGAGGCGCAACCGTTTTACGTAAATTCACCCTACGGTATCTGCCTCGCACACAACGGCAACCTGACCAATCACGATGAGCTGGCCGAACTTCTGATTCGTGAAGATCGTCGACATCTCAATACGAATTCGGATTCCGAGGTGCTGCTGAATGTACTGGCACACGAGCTTCAGGTTCGAGTCAACGGCCACCTGACGCCACAAAATGTATTTGACGCCGTAGAGGCATTGCACAAACGTTGTAAAGGCGGCTACGCCGTCGTCGCGCTGATCGTCGGTTTTGGACTCGTTGCGTTTCGCGATCCAAACGGCATTCGTCCGCTGGTACTGGGAGACCGTGAGCACCGCGGACAAAAGGACTACATGGTTGCGTCCGAAAGTGTCGCGCTCGACGTCCTGCAGTTTTCACGTATGCGTGATGTTAATCCGGGCGAGTGCGTTGTTATCGAAAACAACGGTTCATTGCACTGCAAGGACTCGCCTTCGAGGAAGATGCATACGCCCTGCATTTTTGAGTATGTCTATTTCGCGCGGCCAGACTCGATTATCGACAATCTTTCGGTCTACAAGACACGGCTTCGTATGGGAGAGGAGCTTGCCGGAAAGATTGTTCGCAGCTTTCCGGATCATGATATCGACGTTGTCATTCCGATCCCCGACACGAGTTGCACCTCGGCGCTGCAGGTTGCGTATCACCTGGGCGTCAAGTATCGCGAAGGCTTTATCAAGAACCGTTATATCGGTCGCACCTTCATCATGCCGGGACAGGAGGAGAGGCGAAAATCAGTTCGTCGCAAGCTCAATGCCATCGATCTTGAGTTCCGCAACAAGAATGTTTTACTGGTTGATGACTCGATCGTCCGCGGCACAACATCGAAGCAGATTATCAAGCTGGCGCGCGAAGCAGGTGCACGGAAAGTCTACTTCGCGTCGGCGGCACCGCCGGTCCGCTATCCCAATGTTTACGGTATCGATATGCCGGCCGCCGCTGAACTTATTGCCAACGGCCGCAGCGACGAAGAGATTCAGGAGATCATCGGCGCTGACCGATTGATTTATCAGGATCTGCATGGCCTCATTCGATCAGTACGTCACGGCAACTCGGATATCACCGACTTTGATACCTCCTGTTTTTCAGGCGAATATGTGACCGGAGATGTCACGGACGAGTATTTGCATGAACTTGAACTTCGTCGTAACGATGCGGCCAAGCAAAAGCGCAAGACCGATGTCGACACGGGGTCCAACGTCGTCGCCCTGTAGGAGCACCCAATGGGCATAAACGCACCCTCCCGTCGAGCGGGACCGAGGTGCGCTGGACCAATATGAGCATCAAATTCATGATCATCGATGAGCAGGCGGACTTTCGCAGCCTGCTGATGCATCACGTCACGGCACATTGGCCAGACGCAATAATCTACGCTTACGATCCCGTGGCGGCCGGCCATCTACCGGACGAGTTTGGTGGAGCGGGGAATGACATCATTTTGCTCGGTAGCATGCACGGAGCAGACCGTGACGGCGTAGAGGTCCTGGCCCGATTTCTGCGGCGCAAGAATTTTCCGCCGGTTGCCTATTTCGGCACAGCCGCTGACGAAAAGGCAGCGTCCGACCTTCATCCGGACGCGCATTTCATGCGTGAGCATCTCAATCACGACTCTTTGGTCGTTGGACTGAGTGAGATTTTGCTGGCGGACCAGCGTATCGCGTCGACCGGCGCCTTGTTTGTCGGCGACATGCGGGCCGGCATTTACCCGTTGATAAAAGGCTACCGATTCATGCGCAAGCTTGGGTCAACGGAGCATTCCGGCGTCTATCTTACTGAGCGCGAAGCAACGCAAATACCGGTGGTGCTGAAGATCTTGCGCCAGGCAACGGAGCATGGCGACAGTGACGGTGCTTTTGACCGCTTTCTTCAGGAATACGAGACCATCGCCGAGATGGATCACCCGAATATCGTGAAGATCTACGACCTGGGTGTCGCTGATGATCATGCGCATATTGCGATGGAGTATCTTGATGGTGGTGACCTGCGCCAGAAGATTCAGGGCGGCACAGGAGAGCGCGAAGCTGTCCAGTTGCTGCGGCAAATCGCCAGCGCTTTGTCAGCCGTGCATCGGAAGAATGTGCTGCACCGCGACCTCAAACCGGGCAACATCATGCTGCGCAAGGATGGGTCTGTCGCGCTCATTGATTTCGGTCTCGCGAAACGGGCGAAACTTGAAATGGCGATTACAGACAAAGGCGAAATTTTCGGAACGCCGTATTACATGAGCCCGGAGCAGGGCCACGGCGCTGCAGTGGATGAACGAAGTGACATCTACAGCCTGGGTATCATTTTCTTCGAATTGTTGACCGGCGAAAAACCCTACAAAGGGGGGACGGCGATGGGCATTATTTATAAACACGCTCAAGCACCCATTCCGTTGTTGTCACCGCGACTTTCCAAATACCAGGCCCTCATCAATATGATGCTGGCGAAGCTGCCGGAAGACCGATTGCAATCGGTCGAAGAGATTGAAGAATGGCTATAAACGTTGAGGTACCCGAGAATATCGCTGCTTTTCTGGACACTGCGACGCCAGAAGAATGGATCGGCGTTGCCTGCCGGCGCTTGCCGGAGATGTTAATCGATCACGCGAACTGTGAATTGAAAGCGGCCTCTACGGCTCTGGGGTTCCTGTACCGTTACCCGGATCGCCCTCAGCTGATTCAGCGCATGTCGCGACTCGCCCGCGAGGAACTCCGGCACTTCGAGCAGGTTCGCTCGATCATGGAGGAAATGGGCATACCGTTTGAGCGGTTGACGGCATCGCGCTATGCCGGTGGGCTGCGTGATGAGGCGCGGCGGGACGAACCTTACAAGCTACTTGATCTCTTGCTCATCGGTGCTCTGATCGAAGCGCGCTCCTGCGAACGGTTTGCGAGAATTGCGCCACACCTGCCGAGGAAGCTCGGAAAATTTTACAGCGGACTACTGGCGTCCGAGGCCCGCCACTTTGAACACTACATCGCATTCGCCAAATCCGAGTGCGGCGTGGACGACAAAGAGATCGAAGAGCGATTGGTCGAGCTGAAAATGGTCGAGGCGGCGTTAATCTCGGAGCCTGACCCGGACTTTCGCTTTCACTCCGGTACCCCGCTTAACTAGGCTCTATCTCGGCATGGTTTCCAGTCTGGGACCGTTCGTATCCCAGCGGACCACGCTGCCCTGTTCATACCAGTCGCCGAGCACAATACGGGTTGCGCTGCGATCCGCCAGTTCGATCGTGTGCACGGCAGGGCGGTGGGTATGTCCGTGCAGCATCGTATCGACGCCGTGATCGTTTAGCATCTGTATCACCGCGCCTTGATTGACGTCCATAATCTCGTCGCTCATGGTCTCCCCACGCTGCGCACTTTCTGCGCGCGCCTGAATGGCAAAAGCGATACGTTCTTCAATACTTTTCGCCAGTATCATGGCTTGCCACTCAGGGGCGCGTGTCATTGCGCGGATCTGTTGGTAATGAACGTCGTCGGTACACAGTGAGTCGCCGTGACAAAGCACGACGTTCTGGCCGTACATGTCGACGACCGTGGGATCGTTAAGAATCTCGATACCGGTTTCGGCCGCAAAGTCCGAGCCAATGATGAAGTCGCGGTTGCCGTGCATGAAATACACAGGGACTGAGGTGTCGGTCAGTTCACGTAAGGCGGACTTCATGGCTCCGTAGTAGGGATTTGGGTCGTCGTCCCCAAGCCAGGCTTCGAACAAATCTCCCAGAATGTACAGCGCCTCAGCCTCTCGCGCTTCAGTCGAGAGAAAGTGGAGAAATTGCTCGCCAATAGCGGGCCGACCGGACTCCAGGTGCAGGTCAGAAATGAAGAGCGTCGTCATTCTATTCGTACGTAACGCGCGACATTGTCTTGATGACAATCGGTACAACCGGTGCCGGAGCGCCACCCGGACCGTTCGGCGCTGACTCGGCGTTTACGATGGCGTCCACGATGTCCATGCCCTCGATGACGAAGCCGAACACTGTATAGCCCCAACGCCCGCGGACAGTATGTTTGACGGGGTCGAGATTGGGTGAGTTCGCATCTTGCCCGATGTTATTGGCAACATTAATAAAGAACTGCGAGTTCGCCGAGTGCGGGTCCCCTAATCGGGCCATGGCTATCGTGCCACGCAGGTTGCTCAGGCCATTGCCGGACTCGTTGGGGACGGTCTCGGACGTTTCCTTGAGTTTGAAACCGGGCGTATAACCACCGCCCTGGGCCATAAAGCCCGGAATGATGCGGTGAAAAACCGTGCCGTCATAGAAACCGGCATCGACCAGGCCAAGAAAATTAGCGACAGTAAGCGGTGCGGCTTTGCCGTCCAGCTCCAGTTTGAAGGTGCCTTCAGTCGTCACCACTTCGATGTGCGGATGGGCAGGAACCTTGTCGGCGGCGCAGGCGATGTTGGCTGCAAGGGCCAAAAGAAGAATCAGAACCGTTTTTTTCATTAAATATCCGGGAATTACGATGGGGCGAAGTCGGCAATATACCTGAGCGGGATTGATGCGACCATGTTGGAGATAAATGCTTGATTGGGGAGCGATGCGGCCGTATGATCGCACCCCGCGCAGATTCCGGCTTATGCTGGGCTTGCGTGGCGGAAAATCTGGCATCGGGGCATGGCGCAGCCTGGTAGCGCATCTGCTTTGGGAGCAGAGGGTCGGGAGTTCGAATCTCTCTGCCC
>JAACFM010000168.1 GCA_009937445.1 Gammaproteobacteria bacterium
GATTTGTGGCTGGAGCCGGGCCGATACCTCGTTGCCAGGGCAGGCGTATTGCTGACTCGCTGCACGCAAACCAAAGGCAAGGGAGAAATGCACTACGTGGGTGTTGGCACGGGCATGAATTCATTAATTCGACCCGCGCTGTACGGCTCGTATCACGAGATCGTTAATCTCTCGCGCGCCGATCAGTCACCCAGTGAGACCGTGACCGTTGTCGGGCCGATTTGCGAAACGGGCGACCGCCTGGGAAGCGACCGCCTGTTACCCCCAACAGAAGAGGGCGATGTAATCCTCATAGCGAACGCCGGAGCCTATGGCTATGTTATGAGCTCACAATACAATCGTCGTGAGGTGGCCAGGGAGATCGTTATCTGAGGCTTAGCTATGCGCCCGAATGTCGTGTCCGCAGACGGTCGGCAATCGTGGCCAAATCCAGATTCTGATCGGCTAACAGAACAATCATGTGGTACATGAGGTCAGCCGCTTCATCGATCACCTCTTCTTTATCGCCCGTTGCGGCCGCCAGGGCCAGCTCAACGCCTTCCTCGCCGACCTTCTGCGCTATGCGTTTGCTGCCAGCCTTTACAAGGCCTGCGGTATAGCTTTCATCGCTCGGATTACTGATGCGATGATTGATGATTTCTTCAAGCTCAGAAAAGAATGCGATATCTGCAATAGTCACGGACAGTTCCTTAAATTCGTACGTTTATTTTTTGTTCAGCAAGATAGTGTTTCAGGTCGCCGATGTTGATTTCAGCGCTGTGAAACACACTGGCGGCCAAAGCGCCGTCGACACCGGCAACGGCAAAGGCATCGCGGAAGTGTTGTAACTCGCCGGCGCCCCCTGAGGCAATCAGAGGTACCGAGCATATTGCACGAACTGTTTGCAGTTGGTCGGTGTCGTAGCCTTTGCGCACACCGTCCTGATTCATGCAGTTCAGAACGATCTCTCCTGCGCCCCGATCCTGAACCTCTGCAACCCAGTCCACCGTCAGGCGGAGTGCTGCTTTGGTTTTATCCGGATCGCCGGTGTACTGATAGACCGAATAGCTGCCGTTCTCCTCGCGGCTGTCGACGCCTATGACAACGCACTGGGTACCGAAGCGTTTCGCCAGTTCAGTGATCAAAGTCGGATTCGCAAGGGCAGGTGAATTAATCGAGACTTTATCCGCACCTTTGTTCAAAACGTCCTCTGCGTCAGCAACGGACTTGATGCCGCCGGCAACGCAAAACGGTATGTCGAGCACAGCGGCAACACCCGAGACCCAGCTTCGATCAACGCTGCGGCCGTCGGGGCTCGCGGTAATATCATAGAACACCAGTTCATCTGCGCCTTCAGCGCAATAGCGCTCGGCCAGCCCAATGATGTCACCCACAACACGGTGATTGCGAAATTGAACGCCTTTGACTACGACGCCATCGCGTACGTCCAGGCAGGGAATTATGCGCTTTGTCGGAATGATGCCACCTCGGATTCTGTTATTTCGCCGTCGAGAAGCGCGCGTCCGGAGATTGCTGCCGGCACGTTCATGTCTCTCAGTTGTTGCAGGTCGGCAATATTCCTTACACCACCTGACGCTTGCAGTAACAAATCCGGATAGCGTGACATTATGTCGGCATAGAGATCGGAATTCGGTCCAGCCATCGCACCGTCACGCGCTACGTCGGTGCAAAGAACGTGGTGTGCGCCAACTTCACGATAATCTTCGATGCAGTCCCACAGGTTGACGGTGCTGTCTTCGGTCCAGCCATGTGTCGTCAACATCGGGATGCCTGATGCGTTTATTTTGACATCCAGCGCAAGCACGATCGCATCGGCACCAAACTCCAGAATCCATTCCTTGACCCGATCGGGTTGATTAATGGCAATGCTGCCGACAACGCAGCGAGATACTCCAGCGGCGAGCCAGGTATGGATGCTGTCGCGATCGCGAATACCACCACCCAGCTGCACGTCCAGACCGGAGTGCGCCGCAATTTCCGCCACAATGGACTGGTTCGTCTGCGTGCCGGTGCGCGCGCCGTCGAGATCGACGATGTGTAAGTCCTGCACCGCCAACTGCGAAAACCGTCGGCCTACGGACGCCGGGTCGTTGCTGTATTCGGTTGTCCTGGAAAAATCACCTTTGAACAGTCGAACGCACTTACCGTCTTTCAGGTCGATCGCCGGAATAATTTTCATTGTGGAGTTCCGATAAAGTTCTGCAGAAGCTTTGCGCCGGCGGATGATGATCGTTCTGGATGAAACTGAGCAGCAATAAAGTTCTGGTAAGCGATAACGGCTGCAAACTCGTCGGCATGGGAAGCAATCGCGAGCGTGTTTTTACTAACGGGCACTGCGTAGCTGTGCAGGTAGTAGAAGTAGCTACCGTTTTCGATATCCGCCAGCGTCTTGTGTTCTTTGGTCATGCGCGTCGAGCACCAACCCATGTTCGGTACGGGGTAATCAATCATTGCCGGAAGCTTGCGCGCCGTCCCGGGAATGATTCCAAGGCACTCGACATCCTCTTCCTCGGATGCATCGCACAAGAGTTGCATGCCCAGGCAAATACCCAATACGGGCTGCGTCAATGTGCGAATGACGTCGATCAGGCCCGTTTCGGCTAACCGGGACATAGCGTCCTTCGCTGCACCGACTCCGGGCAACACGACCCGTTCAGCGGTTCGGATCACTTCGGCATCTGTCGTCAGTACGGCGCTGGTTCCCAGGCGTTCGAGCGCGAACAAGAGCGAAGCAATATTCGCGCCGCCACTGTCTATGATGGCCACTTTGGGCATCATAGAGTGCCCTTGGTGGACGGTAGCTCCGATCCGGTTCTCGCAATGGCCTGTCGCAGAGAGCGTCCAACGGATTTGAAACAAGCCTCAACCATGTGATGCGTGTTCTCTCCCTGCACATCGATGTGCAGGGCGGCACCAAGGGATTCAGCGAGTGAACGGAAGAAATGTTCAATCATCTCCGTCGACAATTCGCCGACTTGGTCGCGAGGGAAGTTCGCCGAAAATTTAAATGCAGCACGTCCGGACAGATCCAGCGCTACTTTCGCTTCACTTTCATCCATCGGTAGCAGGAACCCGTAACGACCGATCCCAAACTTGTTGCCCAAGGCCTCTCGCAGTGCGCTACCAAGACAGATCGCCACGTCTTCGACCGTGTGGTGTTCATCGATCTGCAGATCACCCTCGCACGTGAGTACCAGCCCAAAGCCACCGTGTTTGGCAATCTGTTCGAGCATGTGATCAA
>JAACFM010000169.1 GCA_009937445.1 Gammaproteobacteria bacterium
AATCTTGAACCCAGTGATCTTGATACGCTAACCGAATACTTAACCGGAGTTTCGCCCGCGAACTACGCGCCGCCACCGGGCGCGGCTCAATGCGTAGGAGAGGCCGCTGAATTTGACGTGAGTCAGCCGCCTGCCAGTGCCGGTTGGGGCTACGACGCGCGGCGGTTTGTTTCGGGAGAATCAGCAGGGTTCACTAAGAGTGACGTTCCCGATTTGAAGCTCAAATGGGCATTTGCTTATCCTGGTGCTGTTCGGGGCAGGTCCTTACCGGTCACAGCCATGGGTGCCATTTTCGTCGGTAGTCAAGATGGGACCATCTATGCGTTTGATCTTGAGACTGGCTGTGCGCGTTGGACGACGCGCGTTTCCGTAGAAGTTCGAACGGCAATTGTTGTAGAGCCATGGGCAAATGACTCGTTACCCGATCGCATACCCAGACTATTCTTTGGCGACCTCATGGGGCGCGTCCACGCTCTGGATGCTACGACTGGCGAGGTACTGTGGAGCGTACGCGCAGACGATCATCCGAATTCGACAATCACTGGTACTCCTGTGATCCACGGGGATCGGCTTTTCGTCCCGGTGTCGTCGCTTGAGGTTCTGACGGCGCCGGATCCCTCCTACGAGTGTTGCACCTTTCGCGGCTCAATCTGGAAGCACTATACGATACCGCTACCTGTCGTCGAGCAAGGCTTTTCGAATTCGGGTACCAGGCAGTGGGGACCGTCGGGTGCTGCGGTTTGGGGCAGCCCGAGTATCGATGCCCGGCGAGGATTGATTTATTTCGGCAGTAGCGAAAACTATTCGTCACCAGCTGACAAGAATTCTGATGCAATTTTCGCGGTCGATTTGTTGACCGGCGAACGACGCTGGAGCAAGCAGCTGCTGGCGGGCGACGCTTGGAATGCCGCATGTTATTTCGGTGCCGCAGACCACCCCAATTGCCCGGCAGAGCGGGGGCCAGATTACGACTTTTCTGCGTCGCCGTTGCTCGTGGATGACGGGACGGGTCGACAAGTCATTGTTGCCGGTCAGAAATCGGGAATGGTCTATGGGCTTGACCCCGACAGAAACGGTGACGTGATTTGGGAGTCGCAAGTTGGCCACGGTGGTGTGCAAGGCGGTGTTCACTTTGGTATGAGTGCAAGTGGCAATCGAGTATTTGTACCAATCACCGATATCCCGGTGGACAGCGAAGGTCGACCAATCGAAGGCGACATGTATCCGGGAATTCACGGCGTTGACGCAGCGACGGGCGAAATTGCCTGGCGATCGATCAGCTCAAATAACTGTGACGATCGAAAATTCTGCGATCCCGGTGTTTCCGCCGCTGCGACGTCTATCCCAGGAGTTGTTTTCGCAGGACATCTAGACGGCATGCTGCGCGCATATGACGCCGAGAATGGTGACGTGTTATGGCAGTTCGACACTTCTGGAGAGTTTGCTGCAGTAAATGGTAAGGCAGCCGGCGGCTCTATCGGTGGCCCCGGGCCGGCAATCGGTTCAGGCGCAGTGATCGTAAATTCAGGCTATGACTTCGGTGACCACATGCCAGGAAATGCATTGCTCATATTTACACCAGGTGGGAGGTAGTCGTGACTGTGAATAATTCGTCAACCGAAACTGGCGATCTGTTTGCTTTGTATAAGGAGATGCTACGCATTCGCTTGGCTGAAGAGCGCTTGGCCGCACTTTTCGCAGACGGCGCAGTGCCCGGATTTATTCACTTAAGTATCGGCCAGGAGGCGGTCGCAGTTGGAGTTGTATCCGCACTTAATGCGGACGACACAGTGGCATCCAATCACCGGGGGCACGGTCATGCTCTGGCAAAAGGGCTGGATTTGTCAGCGTTCTATCTGGAGCTGTTGGGCAAGGATGAGGGGCTATGCAGAGGGCGCGGAGGTTCAATGCATGTGGCTGACCTATCGAAGGGCATGCTAGGTGCTAACGGAATTGTCGGCGCAGGTATGTCTATAGCGGTTGGAAGCGCATTGGCACACAAGAGTCTTGGCGGAGGACAGGTCGCAGTCGTGTTTTTCGGCGATGGTGCACTTGCCGAGGGCCTTCTCCACGAATCGATCAATCTGGCCAAGATACTCGGGCTGCCCGTACTGTTCGTTTGCGAAAACAATGGATGGAGTGAGTTTTCCGCAACAAGCGAACAAATCTCGTTCAAGTTCGAGTCCCTCGCGACCGGCTACGGATTAAGTTATATGTGCGTTGAAGGAAATGATGTGCGCAAGGTGGCCGCTGCTGCCAAGAAGCAGATCGCGGATACCAGAGCGCATTCTGTGCCGTCGGTGCTCGAATGCAAAACGCTTCGCGTGCGAGGTCATTTTGAGGGTGACGCGCAAAAATATCGGTCGACGGATGGTACGGAGATTGAAGATCATGACCCATTGCTGGTCGCGGCTCGTGCCTTGCAGGCTGATGGAATAAGTGAAGACGATCTTGCCGAAACCAGACGCCTTATTGGCGTTGAGATTGAGTTAGCGGTGGAAGCTGCGAGAAAGGGTTCAACCCCGAGTTTCACCGATGCGCTGGCAGATGTTTATGCAAATCAGGCAGGTGCATAGTGGAAGTCATTAACTACGGCAGGTCCCTGAACAATGCACTCGCCGATGCGATGACTGACGATTCTCGAGTTGTGGTAATGGGGGAGGATATCGGTGCTGCCGGCGGTCCTTTCGGCGTGACCAGAGGATTGCTCGAGAAATTCGGTTCTGATCGAGTTATTGATACACCAATCTCGGAAGCGGCCATTGTTGGGGCGGCGACTGGTGCAGCGATGAGTGGCCTGAGACCCGTTGTCGAGATCATGTTCATGGACTTTTCGACTTTGGCGATGGACGCGATCGTAAACCAGGCGGCGAAGGCACATTTCATGTTTGGTGGGCAACGTCCAGTGCCAATGGTGGTTCGAACGCCGCATGGCGGAGGGCTGAATGCCGGACCTCAGCACTCACAGTGTCTGGAAGCATGGTTCGCGCATATTCCGGGCCTAAAGGTAGTTTGCCCCTCGAGCGCCTCAAATGCTTATGGGTTGCTGAGAGCCGCCATTGATGATCCGAACCCCGTCATTTTTGTGGAACACAAGGGTCTATACGCCAAGAAAGCCGAAGTAGAAAACTTGCGAAGTTGCCAGCTCATTGGAAAAGCCGCACTCGCAAGGGTAGGGACCGATGCGACTATCGTTAGCTATGGCGCGGCCGTTAGCACGGCACTTGCGGCAGCAGAATTGCTTGCCGAAAATGGAATCGAAGTTGAGATTGTCGATCTTCAAAGTATTCAACCATGGGATCGCGATGCGGTTCTCGACTCGGTGAAGAAAACGAACAGGCTCGTTATTGCACATGAAGCTGTTGAATCGTTCGGAGTAGGCGCCGAAATTGCCGCAACCATCGCAGATATTGGTTTTGACTATCTGGATGCACCGATCGTCCGCGTCGGAGCGGCGTTCATGCCCGTACCGTTCGCGGCAACCCTTGAATCGGGATATTCGCCAAATGCTAGTGATATAGAACGTGCCGTAAAGCGCACCTTGGACTAAGAAACAGGACTAAGAAAATGTCAGATGACTCGATTTTGTATGAACGACGTGACGCTGTTGCAGTAATCACGTTTAACCGACCGGATAAGCTTAATGCGTTCGACCTGTCAATGCTGGCCGAACTTGACGCAGCAGTCAGAATTGCGGCTCAGGACTCGGAGGTTCGCGTCATCGTGTTTACGGGCGCTGGGAAAAAAGCTTT
>JAACFM010000091.1 GCA_009937445.1 Gammaproteobacteria bacterium
TACCGCGTAATGATCGCAGAATGATCGACGAAGAACTGACCATAAGCGTATTGTCCTGACGTTCTGCAGTTTTGACGAAATGCGCAATCGCACGACTACCGCCGCCGCCGGACAAGTTTTCATAGGACACCACCTTACGAAGACCGGAGCGCGACAATGACTCGCCCACACCACGTGCCGTCATGTCCCAGCCACCACCTGCACCTCCGGGAATCAGGAAGTGAATTCGATCTTGAGAGTGAGCGACGCCGCAAACAATCAACAACAGGATTGATGAGAAAATTTTCAATGTCTTGCGCTGCGGCCGGAGTCTTCGGGCAATCCCGATACACGCTGTTCGTAAATGCTCTGCAATAAGTCCAGTTTTTCCGACCGCACATCGTCGTCGATCTGTGGCTCGTCATCGAAGACCATCCACGGCGAGGCCGCCACCGTAACCTCAGGCCATTTCGGCAACCCATGCCCGTTCGGATCACCGGTCTTGATAAAGTTGACGATGTACTGCCGCATCGTACTAATGATTTGTGGTTCATCGTCTCGAAACAGGGGCTGCCTTTGTGCCGAATGCCGCGCCCCTGGCGACGACTCTCTGTCGGCCTTCGGTACATACTTGAAGAAGTACAGGTAGCCGGGCTGGTCAACCCGGTACATCTGTCGCGCTGTGTGCCTTGCGGCGAGCAGGTAGCGTTGGTCTCCGAACAACCGTTTTAGGCCGAGGTCTTCCATTACCAGCTCTTTGATGTCGTACATCGAGCGAACCGTCGCGGCATGCGGATTGGTCCTCGCTAACAAGGCATCGGGAGCCAACCCGATCGTCTCACCGTAACCGTTTCCTTCAAAGGAGTTGCCGCCAACCATATACGGAACGGGATGCTGCCAACCGCTGGAAAACAGGATGCCGGGTTCTTCCAGCAAAGTGACCCCGTCGACAATCGGATAGTGATACTTGTGATTCTGGGCCGCGACCAGGCGTGCTACAGGAATACTTCGCAGTTGCTCTGCATTGCTTGCAACCTCACCTGGAAGTAGCGACGAACGATCAATGATTGCCTGAGTTAACGCCTCCGCAACCGTCGAACCAGCCAGCTGAACAACATTCTTCGTGCGCGGCAGTGGCGTCGCTGCATAGCCGCTCTGAGCAATAGCCGCACTGAATAGACCGCGCGACTCGGGTATCACCATCAGGAGCTGCACAGACATGGCACCGGCAGAACTTCCCATGATCGTGACACGCAGCGGGTCGCCGCCAAAGCTGCCAATATTCTGTTTTATCCAGCGCAGTGCAGCGACCATGTCGAGCAAACCAAAATTCGCGCCCTCAGGGCTGGGCAGCGAATCGTGCGAAAAGAATCCAAGGACACCAAGCCGGTAATTAATAGTAACCAGGATAATGTCTTCGCGATTCCAGACGTCGCCAATAAATTTACCTTCTGGACTTACGTTGCTGCTGCTTAAGTAGCCGCCGCTCCCGGACCGGAATGCCCCACCATGGATATACACCACTACGGGCAGCCGCCGCTTTGACGCGACAATAGGCGCGAACACATTGAGTGTCAGACAGTCTTCGTTGGATGGGTCGTCGTAGCCTCGCTGCGGACACAATTCGCCCGGTGACGTCGCCTGTAGCGGTTCTTGCCATGCTGGCAAAGCCAGCGGCGGCCGCCAACGTAAGTCACCGACCGGTGGCTGTGCATACGGAATACCGCGGAACACCCGCGATTCGCCCTCGGTCACACCAAGGATTTCACCACTCGGGGTGACAACGCGTGGCGCTGTGACTTCAGTATCAATTCTTCGATCAACTGCGCATGCTGCCAACAGAAGCGCAGCCATGACAATGGTCAGATTCAAGTAGTTCATGCGATCAAATCCGTCTGACCAATAGAGCCTAGACCCTATCCCTCGCCACTGGATTACGACATACCAGGGGCGAGCGGACAGGATGGGGGGGATCGTTTGCTATCTGTTCAAGAACGTAACGTCATCGCCCGAACTGATCGAATTGATAGAGCGCCTGCAGTGACCAGGTCTGCCCTACTTCACGCGCTTCCCGGAATCTTCGTTCCGTACCCTGATACGCGTAGAACTGTTCATCCGTCAAATTGAACGCTTCGAAAGTCAAGTAAAGATTCTCGAGTTGCTTCGGATTATAGGATATCTGCATATCCAGGCGATCCTGGGTATCAATGAATCGATTGTCGCCAGATACCGTGAAGACCGTCTCATCAAAGTAGTCGCTTCTGGCCGTATAAGCAAACCGGACGGCTACTTGTTCGCCCTCATAAAAAACGATGAGGTTGTAAGTATCTTCAGACACGCCGGCCAATGGCAGGCTGTTGCCAGAACCATCCTTGTCCGGGCCTTCGCTGGTGTCTACATAAGTGTAGTTGGCCTGAATTCCCGTATTTCGTATGAAAGGAATGTCCAGAAAATCGAAGGTTTGAAACACACTGAACTCAATACCATTGATGTCAAAACTATCCGAATTGTTCACGGTATCCGTGATCAATACTTCAACGCCGGCTTCATCTACGCATAATCCACCTGCATCGGGCGCCAGCGAACCGGTTATCAAGCTGGCTTCGCTCGCGTCTGCAATTGACGGAATATCACTGATACTGGCGGGACACAGAACCCTGTCGTCGAAACCATTGGATACTTTCTTTTGAAAATACGCCAATGTAACGGCACTACCGATATCGTTGTACCACTCCAGCGAGAGATCGATTGAGTCTGCCTCGAACGGTTCGAGTTCTGCATTGCCCAGATCAAATTCGATGGATTCTGTGACGCCAGGAGAAGACTCGGTAACATCGGTGAACTGGTGGACCCGAAAGTTCCACGTATGGGGCCTAACGATGGTCTCTGTGTACGAAGCACGCAAAATAAGATCATCTCGAATATCCCAAACTGCGTTTAGTGAAGGGAGAACGTGATCGAACGAAGTTTTCGCCGAGATCGGCTCGAACGTGCCCCGCGGATTGCGGAAGCCATAAGCGGTCCGGTCCGTATCGACATAGCGGAGACCGACGTTACCCCGAATAGACGCGCCCGAATCCAGGTTACTGAAATCGAACGTCGACATGACATAGGCAGAAAATATGTCGCGTTCAGAACTGGCGGTCTGGTTCGGAATATCACCGAGGTCTGCCGGGTATGGCAAGCCGCCCAGTGTCGGCGGAGGGAAAGTCATACTGCCGACCAGCGCCTGACGAATTGGCGGCCCATCCTGGAAGTAGAAGTTGTCAATATTACTGCCCAGCCTTCCACCAAAAAAACCATCGCCGTTGCCTGACGTGAAATCGGCGAAGCTAATCAACGACTCAAGATTGGGGACCTGACCGTAGTCAAATTGGTCATTTGGCAGCTCCCATTCCGGACGAACGAACATCTGCTCGGTGTCCCTGAACTTTAAGCCACCTTCAACCGTCGTGATGACAGAGTTGTCGAAATGTCGAATCACGTCGAACTGGAATGCGGTTTCGTCGTCGGACGTGTCATATTCATGCCCCGAGGTGTACGTCGTGAACCAATCGCCGACGCCGGCATCGGTATTGACACACTCGCTTTCCGTGTCACCGGCAGCGATTTCTGCGGCCGTGCAACCGTTATTTGAGTAGGTATTGATGTCGGCCAAAGCGTTGCTGACCTCACGGAACTCGAAATTATTGACATTTCCCTCGCCGGTATCGACGAGCACGGTGATGCCGTTGCCGACATCGTCGTCTAATATGCGCCGTCCCATATACGCAAACGCAAATTGACTGGCCTCGGTGCGATGGACCACACCCTTAACTGACCAGTCTTCGTTTGCCCACTCGGCATTAAGCGTCAGGGCCTGTGTCTCGTTGTCCTCAGTAATATGACGTTGCTGCGCCCGGATTTCCGGGTTAACGAAGTTTAGGCGTGTAACGGTTTCGCCGAATGTGGAATCTGAAATAGATCCGAGTGCATCCAAACTTTCGGCATTACGCATTCTGAGCATGGCCCAGTCGTGGAAAATTGGATCTTCGACGTAGAGCGCATCCAGTCCGATTTTGAAGTTGTCTGTCGCCCGAAACTCAAGCCCCAGCGTTGCCGACAAACGATCACCGCTTGTATCACGAGAAATAATTCGAACCTGATTGGGCACGTAGAGATCGGCCACCCCGTCGCCATTGGTATCGCTTGCGTTATAGCCATTGACTCGTATCACATCGCCGCGAAAGTGTTGCTCGGATCCGGACACGGACCCAATAACGCCAAACCGGTCGTCCGCAAACTTGGTGCCGAAAGCCAACGAGTAGCCCGGCGAATAATCTTCCAGCATCGTCTCGTAGGTAGTTTTGAGCCCTAGCTTGACATAGGGTCTTTCAACATCGAGTGCTCGTTTCGTCCGCACATCAATGGTACCTGACAGCCCGCCGGCGTCCATGCGTGCCGTTGTCGTCTTGAGAACGTTGACCTCGGAGATCACGCTGGACTCGACATTACCAAACGTAAATCCAAAATCGGGCCTCGGCGCCCCGAGGAATTGTCCGTTGTAGGTTGTTAGGGAATACTCGATAGGCAATCCGCGTATCGCGACGTTTCCTTTTCTGCGCTCTCCCTCATCGCCCCTGAAATCCATTTGTATTCCCGTCACGCGCTGCAGGGACTCGGCCAGATTCAGGTCCGGAAAGTTTCCGATGTCATCGGCTGAAATGCCATCCATTATCACATCGGAATTTCGTTTATTTTCCAACGCATTTTGCAACGCCGAACGAACACCAACGACGGTAACCTCGTCCAGTGTTTCCTCCTGGGCATGTACTGCGCCAGCGAATGTCGCGCCTGCCGCGCTTGCCACTACAAGGATCCTGATCATCTTCAACATTGTTTCGTACCCCCAGTAAATCGAAATCAGCGGATCTTATTTTCGATGCCGCCATTACGAAAACGCCGACACGAAGACACCGGTGTCAGAAAATCTAGCTCAAATTGACCCCGGTGTCAATTTTTCGCTCATATTGTTCCGCTCACGACGGTTTGCTAAGCGTTAGCGCCCGAGAACTCTTAGACTGCTGGTTTAATCCCGGTTGACAGACCTGAGGACGGGCGACTAGGATACCGGTGTCAATTCTGATTATTTCACGGTGTCCACCTGCGAGCCTGAGCCATGGATCGAGCTGAGAAACTGAGTATTAACGATGTGGCACGCCTGGCTGGCGTGTCCAAGAAAACTGTCTCGCGGGTCATCAACAATGAACCGAACGTCAGCCCAAAGATGCTTAAGAAGGTTCAAAGCGTCATTGATGAATACAACTACACGCCGAGTCCACAGGCGAGAGCGCTGTCATTGCGCCGATCTTTTCTCTTGTCTATCGTCCACGATAACCCCAACGCTTCGTATGTGACAGAGGCCATGTACGGTGCGTTGGAGATATGTCGGCCGGCAGGCTACGAACTGATCATGCACCCGTGCGACTTCAGCAAACCGAACGCCATTGATCGAATTATCCGATTTGCCTCGCATCTCAAGATAGACGGCGTCATTTTGCTGCCGCCGGTTTCCGAATCCGTCGAACTGACATCTCGACTCAAGGAAATTGGCTGCAATTTCGTCCGCTTGTTATCGACAAAGTCCGAGGACGAAGTGCATATGATCTACCACAATGACGGCGCTGCTGTGAACCGAATCGTCAGTCACCTGGTGGAACTTGGCCATCGGGAAATCGCCCTTATTCGCGGTCCTGAGAACTCACAGGCCGCAAATCAACGATTCGCGGCGTTCCGTTCGGCGTTGAAAAACAAAGGCCTGGAACTGCCGAAAAATCGCGTCGCGCTGGGCGGTAACACATTTCAATCGGGCATTGAGTGTGCTGAGTGGCTACTAATGTCCAAGCACCGTCCTACTGCAATTTTTGCCAGCAATGATGAAATGGCCATTGGCGCAATTGTGACAGCCCAAAAAATGGGCCTGAAAATTCCTGCCGAACTTACGGTTGTGGGGTTTGACGACAGCCCACAGGCATCGAGGATGTGGCCCGCATTGACGACCGCCAATTTGCATGTCAGGGAAATGACCGAGTTGGCGGCGCAGAAACTCATTGCCCAATGCAGTGGTGATATTGACGCCGCGGCACAGGTACGCGTGGAGGTAGAACCGACTTTTGTCCAGCGGCAGACCACCGACGTGCCAGCGACATCCGCAGAGAACGCCTGAGTCCATTCAGAATGTCAGAACTCCTTGAACTTCACCGGGACCGTTTATTCCCGTCCAATGCAAATTGTCGAGACGTTGCTCGAAGACTGTATGAAGACATTAAGAACCTGCCGATCATCAGCCCACATGGGCATACCGATCCCAAGTGGTTTGCGAAGAACGATCACTTCCGGGATCCCTATGCGCTCCTTGTCGCGCCAGATCACTACTTACTGCGCATGCTCTACAGCCAGGGCGTCAGCAAGACTGATATGGGCATTAAGAAAATCCATGAAACGTCCGCCGGCGAGCCTCGCGCTGCGTGGCGAACGTTCGCCAGACATCAGTTTCTGTTTCGTGGTACGCCATCGGGCCTTTGGTTAGACCATGTATTCAAAGAGATTTTTGGACAGTCGAGGCGACTGCAGGAGTCCACGGCGGACGACTACTACGACAGTATTGCGGAGCAATTGAGCAAGGACGAGTTTCGGCCGCGACAAATATTTGATCGCTTCAATATCGAATTCCTGTCAACTACCGAGTCAGCCGTCGACTCACTGCAATACCACAAAGAGCTGCGAGACAGTGATTGGGATGGCAACGTTGTAACGACGTATCGACCAGATTCCGTCATTGACCCGGAACACCACGAGTTCAAAGAAGCTCTATTGCAGTTCGGTGAGCTTAGCGCAGAAGATGTCTATTCCTGGGACGGCTATTTGCGCGCCCACCGTAAGCGGCGCGCCGATTTCATCGCGCTTGGTGCGACCGCAACGGATCATGGCCACCCGTCGGCGCAAACGGCCAACCTGACGACGAGCGATTGTCGAAAACTTTTCGGACGAGTGATTACCGGGTCCGCGACTCCGGACGATGCTGAACTATTTCGGGCGCAAATGCTGACTGAAATGGCACGGATGAGCATTGATGACGGGCTGGTCATGCAGCTCCATCCCGGCTCCTTCCGAAATCACAATGCCTGGCTATTTGACAACTACGGCAGTGACAAAGGCGCTGACATTCCGGCGCGCATGGAATATACGAACGCATTGAAACCGCTTTTGGATGAATTCGGTAACCACCCAAATTTGACAGTTATCGTTTTCACGCTTGATGAGAGCACTTACGCACGCGAGCTCGCGCCTCTTGCCGGTCACTACCCTTGCCTTTTGCTCGGGCCTCCCTGGTGGTTCAATGACAGCCCGGAGGGCATTCTTCGTTTTCGGGAACAGACCACGGAAACGGCCGGCTTCTACAATACTGCAGGTTTCAATGACGACACGCGTGCGCTGTTCTCCATTCCGGCCCGGCATGATATGTCCCGCCGAATCGATTGCACGTACCTGGCGCGCCTGGTATGTGAACATCGCCTGTCCGAGACCGATGCCCACACCATCGCCAACGACTTAACAAACATGCTGCCCCGGTGCGCTTATCGAATCGGCGACAAGGCCTAGCAATGAAACGCGTGACACGCATCGCTTTAGTGGCAGCGATATTCGCCCTGTCAGGGTGTAGCCAGTTGCAACCGGGCCCTCAATCGAGTGTGGCCACATCGATGCCCGGACCCTACCAGGCAACCGGCTTCAAGATCGGCGAAGTGACCGGAACCGACGCATTGATCTGGACTCGTCTAACCCGCTCCGCGAAACGGGTCGGTGCCGACATGCCGATGCCAATATTCCTGTACCGCAATCCCGATACCGGCGAATTGATTGAAGGGCCGGAATCTTTGACCCCAAATGTCGGCACCTGGGACTCAGTGTTTCACTACCCGCCCGGCGCCACGATCGACACTATTGAAGGAGCGGTACCCGGCGCCCCGGGGCGGGTTCGAGTTCGCTTTCGACCAGTCGACCAATCCACCTGGCGGTCGACCAAGTGGTTGAATGTTGATACCGAGAGAGACTTCACGCGCCAGATCAAGTTATCTGGTCTGACACCGGCAACAAGCTATGAAATCGTCGTCGAGGCAAGCGCTGACGGAAACACGGCGGTGTCATCATCATTGGACGGTCGATTCCGAACGGCACCGCCGGCCGACGATCCCGCACGTGTTGTTTTTGCCGTTACAAGTTGCCAGGAATACCGCCATCAGGATGCGCCAGCAGGCGGGTTCAAAATCTACCCCTCTATTCTCGAGCTTGATCCCGATTTTTTCGTGCATACCGGAGACATTGTCTATTACGACCGTTCGGCAAAAAACCTGGATCTGGCACGCTGGGTGTGGGCTCGCATGTTCAGCTTGCCCGCTATCCTCGCTTTCCATCGTCAGGTGAGCAGTTACTTCATGAAAGACGATCATGACACCTGGATGAACGACGCCTGGCCAACCCGTGACGACGTCAAGCATATGGGGGATTTCACGTTTGCGGAGGGTCTGGCCACGTTCCTCGAACAGGTGCCGATGGACGGCGTGACTTATCGAACTTTCCGCTGGGGCAAAGACGTGCAAGTTTGGATGGTGGAAGGACGCGACTACCGCAGTGCGAATACGGATCCCGACGGACCCGCGAAGTCGATTTGGGGTCCTGAACAAGTCGCCTGGTTTAAAGAGACCGCGCAGATGTCAGACGCAACTTTTCGCATACTGATAAGCCCGACGCCCCTGGTCGGGCCCGATCGGGACAACAAGTTCGACAGCCACGCGAACGCAGGATTCCAGTTTGAGGGCAAGATGCTGCGAGAATTCATAGCACAGCAAGACAACATGATCGTGATTTCAGGGGACCGCCACTGGCAATACATTTCTGTTGATGACGATACCGGTCTGCGGGAATACGGGACGGGAGCCGCCAGCGACGAGCATGCGGGCGGCTGGAGCCAGGACGACGTTCGGCCTGAACATCGTTACCTGAATGTAATCGGAGGATTCCTGTCGGTCACGGCCGAGCGTCTTGAGGGCAAACCCCGGCTTACGCTTCGTCACCACGGGGTCGATGGCAATGTCCTGAACGAAGACACCCTGGTTGTAAACGCATTGGGAGAATCACATTGAGTTTGGTGCAATGAGACGTTATAGACACCTGGTACTTGGCATCGCCGGCCTGATCGTATTGCATGGATGCTCAGAATCGCCACCTCAAGAAGACATGTCTTCCTTCGCGGGTAATGACCCTGAATACCGCGGTTCATGGGCGCAAGTCCCGGTCATCTTGTCGCGGATCCAGGTGCCGAGCTTTCCGGATCGGACGCTTGTCATAACGGATGCTCCATACAATGCGTTAGCAGATGCCACGACCGATGCTCGAAGCGCGATACAGAACGCAATTATCGATATCTCTCGTTATGGTGGCGGTACGGTCAAGGTTCCGGCAGGAAAATATTTCATCGACGGGCCACTGAACCTTGAGAACAACGTCAACTTTCATTTGGCAGAAGGCGCGGAATTACTATTCAGTACGAACTACGACAGCTACCTGCCGCAGGTTCTGACCCGATACGAGGGGACCGACATCTACAGCTTTTCCCCGCTTATTTACGTTTATCAAAAGAAAAACGTCGCGATTACAGGCAAGGGCACTCTCAACGGGCAGGCTGAAAACAGCTGGTCAACCTGGGTGCAAAGAGCGGCCGACGAGGATCTGAGTCGTATCCCGGGTTCCGCGAAGAGCGCCCCGGAACAAGCCACGCGAGATATGAACAACACGAACACGCCGTTGTTCGAACGTCGCTTTGACGCCTCTCACAAGATTCGCACAGACTTCATCTTGTTCTATGACTCAGAGAACATCTTACTGGAGGGCGTAAACATTGTTGACTCGCCTTTCTGGGTAAACCATTTCTACATGTCGCGAAACATTACCGTTCGCAACATCACAATGCGCTCACTGAACAAGAACAACGACGGCATCGACATCGAATCCAGCCAGGATGTGTACATTCACGATGTCGATTTCGCCACGGGAGACGACTGCATATCAATAAAGTCGAGCCGCGACCTCGAGGGACTTCGCAAAATGATTCCCAGCAAGAATATTGTCGTACAAAACGTGCGGTTTCTTGCGGATGATGCGATCGCCCTGGGAAGCGAGGCATCCGGCGGGGTTCGTAACGTGTTTGTCGAAAATTCCGAGGGTTCGGATCTGCGTAAGGGCTTTTATTTCAAGGCAAACAAGAACCGGGGCAGCCAATTCGAGCACATCCGAATTCGCAACCTGACATTCGGCGATTTAGCGGACGTGCCTGAAAATGCTCGCAAGCTGAACATGCTTGACGTAACGACCAACTACGACAGTGGCGGCGTCAAATACAACCGAAATCCGACGTGGCCGGTACATCGATATACCCGGTAAAACTGGAGGGTACAGAGGCGTCACCACTAAGAGACTTCGTATTGGATGGCGTTCACCTGGGAGCCGGAGAACAGCCCAACGTCGTTACCGACATTGACGATGCAACCGTGTTCATTCGCGACATGACTGTCGGTGGCCAACCATTGCTTGCCCGGGTAGACGGTGCGGAAGATGAAACGCTAATCCCCCAGGTTTCAAACATTCCGCCTGACGTCTATGCCGGTGAGGAGCAAATAGTAAGCCTTGCACAAAATGACAGCATTACGCTCTCAGGCGATGCGATAGATGTTGACGAGGACCAGCTTAGTTATCAGTGGGAAGCAGTCGCCGCCAATTCCGAGGCAGTCTCGATTGGCGAGGACGCTGCAGGAAACAACGTCAACTACACATTTGGTGATGAGAATGCAGTTCGAATCGCCAGCCCGAGTGCCTTATCAACCCAGATCACGTTTTCGGCGCCGGGAACCTATCGCATACGCTTGAACGTTGCCGACGGCCAAGCGACCGGGTATCACACCGTATTCATAGAAGTGCGAAAGTAATACTAGAGTGAATTGCGCGAATAAGTACCCGGCCCTGATCATCGGTCTCACTTTGTTCGCTGCTGCATGCTCTGATCAGAAAAATATCGAGCACACCGTCGTCATTGGGCAATTCGATAGGCCTAATATCTTGTTAGTACTCGCGGATGATCTGGGGTTTTCGGATATCGGCGCTTACGGTAGTGAAGTACAAACGCCGAATCTGGATCGCCTTGCCAGTCAGGGAATGCGATTCAATCAGTTCCGCAATACATCCAAATGTTATCCAACAAGAGCGGCGCTCTTGACCGGGCAGTACGCCCAGCGGGTCGGAATGAGTGTCCGTTCCGCAACGCTCAAAAACCACACCACGTTAGGCGAAGTGCTCGGAACCGCCGGATACAAGACCTTGATGGTCGGCAAGCACCATGGTCTTGACAATCCCTACGACTTTGGTTTTGACCACTACTGGGGAATGCGTGACGGCGCCGCGAATCATTTTAACCCGGGTTACCGGCGTGATGGCGAAGCGTTCCCGGCGCAGAAACGTCAGAAACAACGGATATTCTGTTTTGATGCGAAATGCGTGCAGCCGTTCACGCCGGATAGGAAAGACTATTACACAACCGATTCGTTTACCGACTGGGCTATCGACCTGCTCGGTCGCCACGATAGAGAAAATGACGGACAGCCGTTTTTCATGTATCTCGCGTATACGGCACCGCATGACCCGATTCAGGCTTGGCCCGAAGATATCGCCAAGTACGAAGGCAAATACGACGACGGCTACGAGGCGATCGCCAGCGCACGCTATCAGCGCCAGATCGAATTGGGAATCATCGATGCTCAAACACATCCCCGCTCGAAAGCGATGTACCAAAGTTGGGCCGGGCTGAGTGACAAGGAGAAAGCTAGAGAAGCGCGGGCGATGTCTGTCTACAGCGCTATGATCGATAGCATAGATCAAAACCTTGGGCGCGTTCTCGCACACCTCGACAAAACCGGCGAGCTGAGTAATACGCTCGTGATCTTTCTCTCGGATAACGGCGCGTCGGCCGAAGTGGTTGACATCGGGGCGGGCGAAATTGGCGCGATAGATCGCTGGGCGTCAGTGGGAGGCCACTGGGCGAACGTTTCGAACATGCCCTTTAAGGGTTACAAGAATTCCAGTTTTGAAGGTGGTGTTCAGACCCCCTTTATTGTGAGTTGGCCGGGCGTTATTCCGCCTGCCAGCGCTGTAAATGAAACATCCAGCCACCTGGTGGATATCATGGCTACTTTGGTGGATATCACGGGTGCAACGTACCCGAAAAGTTCGGTAGGGCGCGCGGTCGGCGAGATGGATGGTATTAGCTTGCTGCCTGCATTTCGCAACGGAACCATGGAGCGAGACAAGCCGATTTTCTTCCAATTCAGAGATGGTAAGGCCGTCATCGACGGACATTGGAAGCTAGTGGTTCACAAGGCCTCTCCGAAAGAGACTGAATCAGGTCTCTGGGATTTCTCGACGTCGGCATGGGAACTTTACGATCTCCGCACAGACCGTACGGAGATTAACAATCTGGCGAAAAGCAACCCTGATAAGCTCGAAGAACTCAAGAAGAAGTACGACGTGTGGTGGACGCAAGTAGAGCCGGAGATCACGATCGATTAGGGGTAATAAGTTTCTGTGCCATCGCATCCCGAACCCGGCCGCCCGTTTGCGCACCAGGTAGCGCTGCAACATCGCGAGCAACCGCAAGCAGTGCATTTAGATCGATACCGCTTGATACGCCCATGCCTTCAAACATCCAAACCAGGTCCTCGGTCGCGACATTACCGGTAGCGCCGGGAGCAAAGGGGCAGCCACCTAACCCGGCAACCGATGCGTCAAATATGCGAATTCCACTGTTCCACGCGGCTAGCGTATTTGCCGTACCGAGCCCGTACGTGTCGTGTGCATGAAAGGCCCAGTTTTGGATTTCGGGAAATTTCTCCAAAGCTTCTACGAATAGTGCATCGACGTGATCCGGGGTCACTCTGCCCGTCGTATCGCACAGCGCGATTTCGTGCGGCGTTTCCAGGCCAATGAGTTGCTGCAATACGCTGAGAGTCTGTTTCGGTTCGAGACGGCCTTCGAAAGGGCAATCGAATGCTGTTGCGATGTTGATCCGCATTTTCCCGCTCTGCGGCAACATCCGCATAATCGCCGCATATTCGTCAATGGACTCTGTCGTAGAGCGCCGCACATTGCTCATATTGTGTTGCTCGGAGACCGACAGTACGAACACAAGATGTCTGGCTCCAGCCGTAATCGCGCGCTCAGCTTGTCGCGCAGTGGGCACCAGCACCTGGGCGTCAAGGCCATCCAGTTTATCTGCCGCCATCAATATTTCCGGCGCATCTGCCAATTGCGGTACCGCGGCCTTGCTGACAAATGACGTGGCTTCTACACGGCGGACACCTGTGGCGTAGAGAGCCTGCAGAATCTCTACCTTTTTTTCGGTTGGAATAATCGGGCCGACAGACTGAAAACCATCCCTTGGACCGACCTCGACGATTTGTACGTCACTCATTGCCTGTTCCCTTTTTGCTCCGCGATTGCTTGCGCCGCCATACTCAATTCGGCTGCCCTGAACGCGTGGGCCTGTGTCATGGCATTTTCAGTTCTGTCAATGCAATCGAGAATGAATCGACCGAAGAATGGAAACCCGGTCTGTCCCAGGCACTCAATTTCCTGCTCAGTATCGCTATTGACCAGGTACAGTTTTGAAGCGGGCGCTTCTCTTGCGACATCTATGTACTTGCGAAGTTCGATACTGCCGTCGCTGCCGAGAATGAATGTTCGGCCATCTCCCCAGGTGCGAAGGCCATCCGGTGTAAACCAGTCGACGCGACTGTAAAAGGACGCTCCGTTATCGCCAGTGAGAGATATCTCGCCGAAGTCCTCCAGGCCAGGCCTGTCCGGATGGCTGAAATTTTCGACACGAGCGAAATTAATGCTCGCATCCTGACAGCCAGCGTAAGTGAGAAACTGTTCCACCTGGTGCGAGCCAATATCCGTAAGAATACCTCCGTAGCACGCTTTGTCGAAAAACCACTGGGGCCGAGAATCCGCCGAGAGCCTGTGCGGCGCCAGGTTAAGAACCTGGAGTACTCGGCCTATAGCACCCTCCGCAATCAATTCGCCGGCGTGCCAGGCCGCGTCGTTATGCAAGCGTTCTGCATAATAAACCGCATATTTCTGCCCGGTGCGTTCGACCGCCGCTTTTACGCGTGCTAGTTGCTCGAGGGTCGTAACAGGCGATTTATCGGTGAAGTAATCCTTTCCCGCTTCCAGCACGCGAATACCCAGGGCGGCTCGTTCGACGGGTATGGCCGCCGCGCTGACCAACCTGATTTGCGAATCCGCCAGGATCTGCTCAACGCTGTCTGCGACAGCGACTTCCGGATAGGCCTCGGTAAATTTTTTGAGTCGAGCGGGTTCAGGGTCGTAAACTTTTTTTAACGTAGCGCCGGCATCGCGCAAGCCATTGGTCATGCCATAGATATGCCCATGATCCAGGTGGGCGACAGCGAAACAGAATTCACCGGGAGCGACAACATGTTGCACCTCACTTGTGGGTGCATAAGTGGCGCCATCACGAATATCAGCCATGGGCCAACGCTCAGAACCAGTTCAGCTTGATGCCTGTACTGAAAATAACGCTGGCCAGCACCGTTACGATACACAGCACCATTGCCACGTTGTAAATCAGGCGTTTGCCACCTGCAGGGCAATCATCCCCAAGAAAGCTACGGTTGTTGTTGAGAAAAAACCAGCCCAGGTATGCAATCGGTAATAGCAAGCCGGTAATTGCTGAAACAGGCAAGATCACGTAAGCACCCATGGTCGACCAGAGGAACACACCCAATACCGCAGGTGTCGGCAATAACAGTGCGAGCCGGTATTTTGTCGAACGCGGTTCCAGGCCGAACATCGCACCCGCGGCAGCACCGCAGCACAACATATGCATCACCAATGACCCTACGGCCATCCCCAGTATGCCGATGGCGAAAATAAGGCGTCCGGTTACCGGGCCCAATCCGACGTCACTAAACATCGCGCCGGCCTGGTCGGGGCCGAGCTTTCCCTGGATACTCATGTCGCTGCCATAGAATGCCCCGGCAGCGGCAATGGAAATCAAAGCGGTGACGAGAAAATAGGGAATCACCAGGCCCAGGATAATGTCATAGCGTGACAATTCCCGGTGCGCCGGACCCCAGTCCCGATCGAGCAGCGTATAGCCGTAGACAAATGTCGCATTGATACCAAGCGCCGACCCCAGGGCCGCCATAATCGTCGTAACACCGGCAGCGTCGCTTGGCAGACTACGCGGGACGTAACCCGCCAAAACTGCGCGCCAGTCGATCTGTCCGGCGGTGCTCTCCTTAATCACCAACCAGAAAAATGCGAGGATAATCATGCCGCTCAGTAGTTTAATCGCGGTCGTGAACAGCCACACGGCCCTGCCACCGCCACCGTAATTCCATGCGGTGTAAGCGCAAAGCGCCCACACCAACAGGGCCAACGTGAACAGATAGATCTCTCGTCCAGCACCCCCACTATCCTTTAGAGAAAAGCCACTGGAAACCGCAATGATTTCTTCAAGCATGCCCGCGCCGAGCGGGTAGTGGGAAAAACCCCAGACAATACTGGCAACCAGGGCCGCAATTGCCCACAGCCACGCCAGCGATGGATGTACATGATCGCGCATGGCGTCAAATGGCTTGACGCCAGTGCTGAGCGTCTGGTGCGACAGCGCAAACAGCATGATGCAGCCAATCAACATCGCCAGTGGTTGTACCCATAATAATTCGTAACCGTAGACTGCGCCGATCGTGAGCGAAGTGATGGCACTGCCACCGCCGAGTGTCAAAGCGCCCTGCATCCAACCCGGTCCACTCAATCGCAAGTATGACGGGATGCGTCGCAACGCGGGTCGATCGGCAATGGCCTGAAGTTGCTCGATTTCCTGATTCATCGGTACGAGGCGCTCATGTCGACGTTGGCCTCGATGTCTGCCTTGTCGCGCAGGCTGGAGTTCGCAATGCGTCGCTCAAGTGCCTTCTGGTAACGGATTTTGTCGAGCGGCAGTGCTATTGCGTCGCTCTCCCAGGTAGACAGCAACATGCTGTTGGCCAGGGCCAGGGAATTGATTCCTTCCACCGCCGGGGCGATCAGTGTTTCATTGCCGAGAATAGCCCCGGTGAAGTTCTCTAGCACTGCCGCATGCTGATTGCATGTGCGATCCGGCGTGATATCGCTTACCGACGATTGGGGCAGGCCAAACATATCGCGAGTTTCGCGACTGAATTGCCTCGTCGCCGGTTTGTTTTCTATCAATAACAAGCGCTCACCGTCGAAACTCAATGCGGCTTTGTCACCGACAATATCCAGTCGATTTACGCCAGGTGCTTCACCCGTGGACCCCATGAACACACCGCTGGCACCGTTGTCATACTCAAAGTACGCCGTCGCTTCGTCTTCCACCTCTATATCGTGATAGCGCCCGAAGCGACAAAATGCCCGTACTGATCTGGGCATGCCACACAGCCACTGAAAAATATCCAGGTTGTGGATGCACTGGTTGACCAGGAGACCGCCGCCTTCTCCACGCCAGGTTGCACGCCAGTCGCTGACCTGAAAATATATCTCGGGACGAAACCAGTTAGTCATCGTCCATTGGGTACGGCAGATTTCTCCCAGCGTGCCCTGCTCTATCAGGTCACGCATCGTGACAAACAACGGATCGGTTCGCTGGTTAAGCATCAGGGCGAAAATCTGCCCATCCGGTTGTAAAGCCAACAGATCCTCGCCCTCCTTTACCGACATTCCGATGGGCTTTTCCATCATGACGTGCAGTCCCGCCTCAAGTGCCGCAGCACCGATGTCGAAGTGGCTGAAGGTTGGTGTAGCGACGAGGACAGCATCGCAGTGTCCGCTAGCGATCAGCTCGCGATAGTCGGTGAAATGCGGCACGTCGATCTCGGTCGCCAGTTCAGAAGGGCTGCGGGAACATAGCGCAGCAATCTCACAATCAGCGACCTGTCCGGAGCGAACATTGTCAATATGTTGCTTGGCAATATTGCCGAGGCCAATCACGCCGAGTCGCACTGTCTCGCGGTGGTTCACTTACAGCGCTCCCTCTTGACGCAACGAATTGACGGCATCAGCATCCAGCCCCAACAATTCATCAAGTACTTCTGCAGTGTGTTGACCAATGTCTGGACCCGTCCACCGAACCTCACCGGGGGACTCGGGAATGTGCGGCACTACGCCGGCCTGCAGGACGCTACCCAATGCAGGGTCATCAACTTCGCGAACCATTGCACGGTGGAGATACTGAGGATCATTCGCGCAATCGGCCGCGGTGTAAACTTTGGTACTTGGAATACCGGCCTCATCCAACTTTTTCACCAAATCATCTACGGCGAAGAGTTGAGTCCAGGCGCCAATCAGTTCGTCCAGCTTAGCCGCATTTCTGACACGAGCCTGATTGCCCTGATAGTCGGGATCGTCGACAAGTTCCGGCGTGCCAATGAGACTCGCAAGGCTCGCGAACAGCGGTGCGGAATTCGCCGCGATCAACACCCAGCTATCATCCGATGTTGGATAGGCATTAGATGGGGCCGCTGTGGCAATTCCACCGCCGGTCGGCTGTTTGATAGATCCAAACGCACCGTATTCAGGAAGCATCCCTTCCATCATGCTGAGCACACTCTCCGTAAGAGCGACATCGACTGTTCGTCCGCGACGATCGCCGTCCGCCCGATCTCTCTGCCACAGCACAGTCATAATGCCAAACGCCGCATAGAGTCCCGCGATTGAATCACCGATGCTGACACCAACGCGGACTGGCGGACGGTCAGACGTGCCGGGCGGATCGTCCGTCAGATAACGCAGCCCGCCCACAGCCTCTCCAATGACACCGAAGGCCGCGCGGTCCCGATAGGGGCCGTCCTGACCGAATCCTGATATATGCGCCACGATCAGATCGGGATTTATCGCACGAAGCACATCTGGGCCTAGCCCTAATTTTTCGAGTTGCCCGGGTCGAAAATTTTCCAACACCACATCACATTCGGCAACGAGCTTCAGCAACACTTCGCATCCAGCCGGTGATTTCAAGTTAATAGTAATGCAACGTTTGTTACGGCCGTGCATGGACCACCACAACGACCGGCCATCAACTTGCTTTCCCCATTGTCGAACAGGGTCTCCCGATGGCGGTTCCACCTTTATAATATCGGCGCCAAGGTCGCCGAGAAGACGTGCGCAAAATGGAGCCGCAACATAATGGCCAAGTTCCAGAACTCGCAGACCAGCCAAGAGACCCTTCTGCGGCTCGGACGAGCTTTCCTGGCCTGGCATCACCTACCGCCCTGTTCTGTAACTTCGGTGCTGGCCGGAGCCCAATCCGGAACTACGCCTAGTTCGACACCAAGAACGAACTTGACAAGTATGTAGCTGGCGGCACCGAGCAGGAAGATAGCAACAATATTCAGCCAGAATCCAGTCTTCGCCATCTGCGGAACAGTGACTAGGTTGCTGCCGAAGACAATCGCGTTGGGAGGGGTTGCTACGGGCAACATGAAGGCGCAACTTGCCGCGAACGCGGCGGGTACGGCAAACAACAAAGGGTTCTCGCCAAAACCGATGGCCGTCGCAACAATGACCGGTAAGAAGGCGGCGAGCGTTGCGACATTGCTCATGAGTTCGGACAAAAACACAATAAATGTCACAGTGAGCAAGATGAGAGCCCACACAGGAAAATCTCTGAATGATGCGATCTTACCGCCCAGCCAGTCCGCCACGCCGAAGCTATTCATCGCCCCCGCCATTGCCAGGCCCCCGCCGAGAAGTATGAGTATCCCCCAAGGTACATCGCGGGTATCGCTCCACTTCAGGAGGAAAGTCCCGCGCTTCCAATCAGCCGGAATTACAAATAGAAGTAGCGCTCCGAAGATAGCGATGGATGCATCATTCAGTTTCAGGCCGCCCAGGTAAGGTTCGATCAGGCCATGTCCGACCCATAGCCCGGCTGTGAGCACAAATACGAAAATCGTTCGCTTTTCACCAACCGACATGTTGCCGAGTTCATTTAATTTGCCATCGATGATCTCGGCGATCCCGCTATGCGCTTCCATTTTTCCGGGCAACATCAGTCTCGTCAGTATCCACCAGATGATGAACAGCAAAGCCAGACCAATCGGGACAGCCATCGTCATCCAGTCGAGGAAATCGATTTCCAGGCCATAATTTTCTTCGAAATAGCCGCGAAACATCACGTTTGTGGCGGTCCCTATCAGCGTCATCATCCCGCCAATGGTCGCGCTATACGCCAGAGCCAGCATCAGCGCCGTTCCAAAACGCTGCTCTTGGGCTGCATCACCCCTGTTTTCGCTGATCAGGAGCATGGCGACCGGATAGGCAATCGGTAACATCATGACGGTGGTGGCAGTATTCGATATCCACATCGAGAGGAATGCACTCGCGGCCATAAACCCGGCGATCACCCGTCGGGGCTCCGTCCCGACTCGCCGCACCGTCTGCAAAGCGATTCGCGTGTGCAGATTCCATCGTTGCAGGCCAATGCCGATAATGAACCCGCCAAGGATTAGAAACGTCGTACTGCCGGCATAGTAATTTGCGACCGACGTCAAATCGCCCAGACCCAATAACGGAAACGCAATCAAGGGTATAAACGCTGTAACGGCCATGGGTACCGCTTCCGTCATCCACCAAATCGCCATCAAAATTGCAATTACGAGCACCAGCCATCCTTGCTGCCCCAAGGCATCCGGCGCCGGAAACTGAGCTGCAATAAAGCAGAACAACGGACCTCCCAGAAGCCCGATCTTACGGATATTCAACACGACAACTCCTTGGTCGCGTTTCTATCGGTCTTTTGGCGCCCATTTAAAAGCAAAATACTCAGCCTGCCCCTGCCCTATATTTCTGATGCCGTGCGGTACCATTGATCTGAGAAAAATCAACGTCCCCGCTCCTACTTGATGACGCTCCCCGTCGATGATTTCTTCGACTTCGCCGTGCCGGACCAGGATGATCTCTTCTTCCGTGTGGGTATGTGGTGGATGGCTTGTCATCCCTTCATTAAGGGTCGTTACGTGCATTTTGAATTGACGCAGCATGGTCGTCGGCGCATCGATAAAGTATCTTCTCTGACCCTTCTCAATTTTTTTAACCGTCGCATCGTTCCAATCTATTAGCAGGGATCGAGCATCGTTACCTGGATCAGCTACATCGTTATCAAGGGCACGCTTCGCTCGCCACATAATGACGTATAACGAAGCCGTTTCCAGACTGCTGTTATCGATGTCTATTTCGTCGCCCGGCATTATCAGTGAAACGCTGCCACGGCCCATTTGTTTTCGATTGCCAACTATCGCCTGGTCCAGGGTCCCCGACTTCATAATCAGAAGTGCTTCAAGACCTTCATTGTTGCGTGGAAGCACAAATGACTTTCCTGCACCCACACTTGTCACAGCGATATACAAATACTCGAACGCGTCGCTCGAGCCTTCAAAAAGTTTGCTAGTCTCCCCCGGGGAAGCAACATCTGCACCAAAATCTTTCCAATCGTATGGCCCGGACTCGATAACCGAGCTTTGCGCACATGCGCTTAGTACGACAAGCGCCGCAAGCAAACGTACTTTTAGATGTTTCAAGTGACCTCCTTAGCCACGCAATACGTCGATTTCAGATCGTAAGATCCCATCCCGGCTCATATTCACGGCGCCATAAGCTGCTCGCAGCCTTATTGTCCAGAATATGTCCGTTGCTGGTATCGCATGTCAGAGTGCTATCGGTTCGGTAGGCGATATTGCCCAGGTGGCAAAGCATAGTACTCTTGTGGCCTTCATCAATCGGCGAATGCTGCGTTGATGATTTTCCATTCACCGTATTGAGAAAATTGTCGACATGCAACGAGGTCAATGGTCCGCCGCCCACCAGATCACCACTATCCGCGCTTTCGGTTACGCTAATCATTTCCCGGGTAACCACGCCGTCAAGGTCAAACATCGTGAAGCCAGCGCGATCGACCAGGACAGAACCCTTGGTTCCGTAAATCACCGTGCCGCGGCTACGGCCCCACTTGAGCACTTTATTGCAGCTGTGTCCTTCCCACATGATCGTCTTGTCGCCATCAAACTCATACCTGGCAAACATGGTGTCGTACATTTCCCAGTCATCTTCAGCAAAGAAACGACGGCTTCCGTCTACGGTTATTTTGTTCGGAAAGCTCACATTCAGAGCCCATCGTGCAATATCGAGTTCGTGCGCCGCGTTGTTGCATAACTCCCCGGTCCCCCAATGCCAGAACCAATGCCAGTTGTATGGAACCAGGTTGTCGGCATAGGCACGTCGCGGGGCGGGACCCTGCCACAACTCCCAGTCGAGACGGTCGGGTGCAGCCACAATCTTTCCATTACCAATGGTTCCGCGATTATTCGCGTACCAACAGTCGGCATGATATGGGTCGCCGATCTCACCGGCGCCAATTGCTTGCATCAATGCAATGCTCTCCGGCGACGAACGTTGTTGATTGCCCAATTGCACAACCCTGTCATATTTCTCTTGTGCTTTTTCGAGCAATTCTCCTTCGTACGGATCATAGCCACACGGCTTTTCGAGATAGACGTGTTTCCCCGCTTTCAGCCCCATGATTGTCGCTGTTGCATGCCAGTGATCCGGCGTTGCAACTACGAGCGCGTCAAGATTCGGATCGTCCAAAACATGACGAACATCCGAATGACCCTTTGGACGGCAGGCATTCAAAGACGCAATGTATGAGACAGTGGAATCGAGTATCTCGCGATCGACATCGCAGATATGCGTTACGTTCGAGGAACTCGATTTGATCAGATCGCCGAGCAAACTCTTTCCCCTACTTCGAGTTCCCATTACTGCCACATTAAGACGGTCATTAGCGCCGAGAATGTTCGCGTAGCTTTTCGCCGAAGTGGCCATGACGGCCGTACCGGCGATGCCCTGGATGAATTTTCTTCGAGTAGTCATTTCACACCTGCCTCGGGCGTCAGGTCACGAATTTTGATATTCCGGAAAGAAACTAGATCGCCATGATCCTGGAGAAGAATCGGGCCTTTTTCCCAACGACCAAAATTTGGCCATTTCGCGTATTTGCTGCGTGCCACCAGCGCGGCAAAGACCTCTGTTCCGCGGTTGTATTCGACGACTTTTATGCCGTTTAGCCAGTGTTCGACCTCATTGCCACGAACGACGATTTTTGCCGTATTCCAGGACCCCGGCGGATGAACCAGTTTTTGACGGGTATTCGGATCGGAGAGATTCACCGCCGGAATCAGGTCATAAAGTGATCCCACAGTGCGGTTGCCCGCCGTACCCTTTTTGGCATCGGGATGAACTTCGTCGTCGAGGATCTGAAACTCAAGCCCGATCGCAGACCCCTCGCCTTTTAACAACTCCGGATCGACGAAATACTTGATACCGCTATTTGCGCCGTGGCTAATACGGAAGTCGACCGTCAGTTCGAAATTCGAGTATTCCTTGGTCGTAATAATGTCACCGCCATTGCGGGACTCGGCGCCACCGGACGACAACACACTAAGGACACCGTCTTTAATCTCCCAGCCCTTCGCGGGAAACCCTTCGGCTTTGGCGCTGCGCCAACCCTCTGTGGTTTCGCCGTCCCAGAGCAATACCCACCCCGCCTTCTCTTCAAGGGCCGTCAGCGAATTGGTGATCCGCTGTTGTTCAGCCCTAATCGGTGCGCAGCTGGCCAGAATCAGAGTAAGAATAAGTAACGTGCACCTGATCATTCTTTGTTGTTTTCCTAATCTGGCCGCAAATCGAAATGACTTACGCAGGCCATTCCTTAACTGCCCGTGACGTTAGGGCAAAATGATACCGGTGTCAATTTTCTACTGCCGACTCAGACTGCGAGAGATTGGTGAAAGTCGGATCGAACTCTGGAGTTCGCACC
>JAACFM010000092.1 GCA_009937445.1 Gammaproteobacteria bacterium
AAAAAGAGGCCCTTGCGGCCTCTTTTTTTTATTTGGTCCTGCCCTATGGAGGATGAGAGCTCTGTTCGACCGGTCGCGAAGCTACCGGGACGCGCAAAGCGCGCCCCATTGGGGTGAGGGCCAAAGGCCCGAATCAATCCCCAACCTCCATCGACCGCTCAATGGCCGGCATACGCACCAAAGCCAGTAAAAATGCGCCGGCGAGGAACATCGGCATCAACGCCAACAGTACCCATTTCGGGTCATCAGACAACATGGCTGCAATGGCAACCATCGCCGGTCCGAGCACGTGCGCGAATTTCGTTGTCATGCTGTAAAAACCAAAGAATTCACCTGGCTGTTCCGCCGGGATCAAGGTCGCGTATACCGACCGGCTTAGCCCCTGTACGCCGCCCTGCACCATTCCGATGATCACCGACATGATGTAGAACTCCCGCACTTCCGTCATCTGAATCGCCCACAGACACGCGCCGACGTAGGCCAATAGCGCGACGTACAATCCTTTCTTGGCGCCGAATCGATGCGCAAGAAAGCCGTACATCATGGTTGCTGGAAAACCAACGAAGTTGGCGATCAGCAACGCCATGACGAGGTCGCTGTCCTTAAAGCCAAGGCGCTGACCGTAATTGACGGCCATGAATATGACAGTGAATACACCACCGATATAGAGCCAGTATCCGCTCAGGAAAATCATGACATTGCGGTAGTGGCTGATTTTTCGAAACGTCGACCTCAATTCCTCATAAGCCGCGCGGACCGGGTGGCTGTTCACTTCAGTGGAACTGTGCGTCTCGGGAACAAAAAACAACAATGGCAGCAAGAACACAAGCCACCATACGCCGACTGAAAAGAAGGCATAACTGAACGCTTCAGTGGTGCTCTCCAGTCCAAAAGACTGGGGTGCCTTCAACATCCACAGATGCAATGCCAGCAGCGCAGCGCCGCCGAGGTAGCCCACGGAAAAGCCCAAGGTTGAGACGAAACTGAAATTTCGCGCTTCGGTCACATCGATGAGCAGGGAATCGTAAAAGACGATCGAACTGTAGTAACCGACCGACGCCATCATGTAGAGGCCCAGCGCGACCGGCCAGTGGCCCTGCCCGACAAAGCCTAGCCCCGCGGTCGCAGCCGCTCCAGTAATGGCGAAAAAAACCAGGAATCGCTTTCGGTATCCGCCAGCATCAGCGATGGTACCGAGAACGGGGGCTAAAACGAAAACGATCAGGCTGGCTGCGAACGTGATCCATCCAAGCCGAATGGTGGCAGCAGAACCGCCGTCGTCAACACCCCAGTAATTGCCCAGCACCAGCGGAAACAACACAGCGAGGACGCTGAGTGCGAATGCTGAATTCGCCCAATCGTAAAGCGCCCAGGTGACGACCTTTCTCGTAATTATCTTTGGTTTCGGCAAACTATTGCCTCAGACAGAGGTCCGGCGACTAGTGCTCACGCGTCTTGCGGAAAGCGATATCCGGCCAGCGCTCCTCGGTCAGGTTGAGATTAACCCGTGTAGGTGCAATGTAGACCAGACTGTTGCCATGATCCAGCGCGAGGTTGTCATGCGCTTTACGTTCAAAGTCGCCAAGCATCTTTTCATCGTCACATTCGACCCATCGTGCCGTCGCAACATTGATTGGCTCAAACTGACATTCAACCTTGTACTCGTCCCGCAAACGATGCGCGACAACTTCAAACTGAAGCGGCCCAACCGCGCCAAGAATCAGGTCATTATTGCGCATCGGTTTGAATAACTGAGTCGCGCCTTCTTCACACAGTTGCGCCAACCCTTTTTGCAGTGCTTTTAATCTCAGTGGGTCTTTCAAGACAGCGCGACGAAACATTTCCGGTGCAAAATTTGGGATGCCGGTGAAGCGAATATCCTCGCCTTCGGAAAAACTGTCGCCAATGTTGATCGTGCCGTGATTGTGTATGCCGATAATATCGCCCGCGTAGGCGGTTTCTGCATGCTGCCGATCGGCCGCCATAAACGTGATCGCATCCGGAATTTTCATTTCTTTTCCAGAACGAACATGCAGCGTTCGTATGCCCTTGCGGTATTCGCCGGAACAAATGCGCATGAACGCGATTCGATCACGATGACCAGGATCCATGTTCGCCTGTATCTTGAAGATAAAGCCGGTCATTTTGTCTTCGCCTGGCTGCACTTCACGTGTTTCGGTTTCGCGGTTCAAAGGTGCCGGCGCGTAATTAATAAACTCGTCAAGCAACTCCTTAACGCCGAAGTTACCGATCGCTGAACCGAAGAAAACAGGTGTCTGTTTTGCGGCCAGGTAGTCTTCAATAGACAGCTCCGGGCAGGCGCCTTTTACCAGTTCGATCTCCTCACGAAAGTCGTCGGCGATATCGCCCAGGGCTGCCGTCGCCTCGTCTGAGTCGAGCCCCTCTATGATGTGCCGTTCAGACGCTTTTTGTCGACCCACTTTGTCGTAGAGATAAATTTTGTCCTGCAACAGGTGATACACGCCCTGCAGAGCGCGCCCCATACCAATTGGCCAGGTCACCGGGCTGCACTCTATCTTCAGCACCGCTTCAATTTCGTCGAGCAGATCAATCGGTTCCTGCCCGTCTCGATCAAGTTTGTTGATGAACGTCATAATCGGTGTGTCGCGAAGACGACAAACCTCCATCAGCTTGATGGTGCGCTTCTCGACACCCTTTGCGCAGTCGATCACCATGAGAGCCGAGTCGACCGCCGTCAATGTCCGGTACGTATCCTCCGAGAAGTCCTCGTGGCCCGGCGTATCGAGCAGGTTGATGACGTGGTCGTTGTAGGGAAACTGCATGACCGACGAGGTCACCGAGATACCGCGTTGCTGCTCCAGAGCCATCCAGTCAGACGTAGCATGACGACTGGCCTTGCGGCCTTTAACGGTTCCGGCAAGCTGAATAGCACCGCCGTACAACAGCAGCTTTTCGGTGAGCGTCGTCTTGCCGGCGTCCGGATGCGAGATAATCGCGAACGTGCGCCGTTTGCTGACTTGTTCGTCAATATTAGGCATTTCTAGGTTCGGAGCTTAAGTGGCGGCGCAGTCTAGCCGAATAGCGTCGCGTGCGAAACAGCCTGATTAGATCTCGGCGACGAGCTTCTTGACCAGAACGGCGGCATCTTCGCGTCCTTGGCTTGCCTGATAATAGGACGGGCGCGCCGCAACTTGGTGGAAGCCCTTCTTGCGGTACAAGGCGATCGCCGTCTCATTCGATGGACGAACCTCGAGGAAAATCTCTCGAACCGACGCAGCACGAGCACGGTACAACATCTCATCCAGCATTCGCTCACCGTAACCCAGTGCGCGAAACTCCGGATCGATGCACAGATTAAGAATATGCGCCTCACCGGCTGCAACAGACAGGATGGCGTAGCCCGCCACCCGCTCCTCACGAATCAATACAATGCACTGGTACCCGGCCAGCAGACAGTCGCGAAATACCCCGTGGCTCCAGGGAAACTCGTAACTTCTTCTTTCGATATCCGACACCATCGCAAGATCACCATGGTTCATCTCACGGATGGTGGATTGCGGCTCGGCCATCGGTGTGATCACGTGACGGCCTCCGCCCGATCTGACACCAGTCGACGAGCCAGGCACAAATCGCTCCATGATTTGTGCTTCTGCGAAGGGCTTCTCAGCAAGTAAGCGGGGTGATAAGTCACCACCAGCGGGATTCCATTGAGTTCATGGGGACGACCCCGCATTTGACCGACCGGGTCGTTGCAACCCAACAGATTCTGCGCGGCAACTTTGCCCGCGGCCAGGATAACTTTGGGTTGCACCAGGGCAATCTGACGTTCCAGGTAAGCTCTGCACTCCGCAGCCTCAGATGGCTTCGGATCACGGTTATCCGGTGGGCGGCACTTCAAAATATTGGCGATAAAGACAGAGTCTCTGCGCTGCCCTATAGCCCGAAGCATCTCGTCCAGCATCTTGCCGGCACGGCCGACAAACGGCTCTCCACTGCGGTCTTCCTCGGCACCCGGCGCCTCGCCAATGATCATCCAGTCGGCATCCTGATTACCGGTCCCAAAAACGGTGTTTGTGCGGCTTGTCGCCAGTTCGCATCGTCTGCAGTCAGCTACACAGTGGCGCAGCTCACTCCAGTCCATGCCGTCCGCCGCCAGGGTGTCATCCTGAACAAGCTCGGGCGTCTCTGTCTCGACAGCATCTCGTGGCAACCAGACATCAATACCCATCGCCTGCAGGTACGCACGTCGCTGATGTTCAGGTTGGTTCATGAAATAGCCAGGATTCGAAGTTCAGGGCGAAGTTTGCCACGCCGAACGGTTCATTTCACGAACCACTTTCTGGCGTTCGTCTTATCTCGGGCTCGGGATGTTTCCGATGACATCGGTACCGGCGACGACGGTCTGACCCACCTCAACCAGCGCCTTGCCATCAGCCGGTAATTGAACTTCGGCCGTCCTCACCAGACGCAAGTAAGCGCATCGCTGACCCTGGCCCAGTCGCTCACCGAATTTTGCAAATGCGCGCGGAGCGAGGCCGAAACGGTGACCGCTGAACTGCAGGATGACATCTTCACCCTCATCGGTCTGCAGCCAAAGCGCATTTTTCCCGAGGTCCTTAATACTACCCTCAACCGGACTGCGCGCCGTGTAGGTGCCAAAGCTGTCAACGTTGATGACAATTCGTATCGCGGCTTCACCGGTTTCGCCCTGCTCGATTTGTTCAACCAGCACAACCTCTCCATCCACCGGACTGAATACCCCCAAAGCTACCGAGGACACCGATCTGTCCGGGTCGCGGAAGATCAGGTACAGGAAAATCGTCAACACTGCCGGCGCCAGCGCATACCAGGCATCGGCGTAGCCGAAGAGCAATAATGCCGCAGCGATCGAGATTAGCATCCAGGGCACACCTTCCTGGGCAATAAACGGATTTCGACGACCGTGCAATGTGGCATCCCTGTAATAAAAGTTTCCGGACCTTCCTCTGCTTTGGCTTATCTGTCAATACGGTTAGAATGCGCGCCTCATTCAACTATTGGTACACCACACAATGCGTTTTTCAGAATTCGGGCTGACAACCCTCAAGGAAGTGCCTGCAGATGCAGAAATTGTCAGTCACAAGTTGATGCTTCGCGCGGGCCTCATCCGCCGCCTCGCTTCGGGTCTTTTCACCTGGATGCCGCTGGGATTGCGGGTCCTTCGTAAAGTGGAGGCCGTCGTGCGGGAAGAAATGGACCGCGCCGGTGCCCTCGAGCTGCTGATGCCAGCGGTTCAGCCCGCCGAGTTATGGCAGGAATCCGGCCGCTGGGACAAGTACGGCCCACTCTTGCTTCGCATGACTGACCGGCATGATCGAGACTACTGTTTTGGCCCTACTCATGAGGAGGTCATCACCGATGTTGCGCGTCGGGAACTGCGCAGTTACAAGCAACTACCCGTCAATTTCTACCAGATACAGACCAAGTTCCGCGATGAAATTCGACCGCGTTTCGGCGTCATGCGCTCACGTGAGTTCATTATGAAGGACGCCTACTCTTTCGATCTCGATCAATCGGGTCTGGAAGCCAGCTATGCCCGCATGCATACGGCCTATACCGCGATATTTGAGCGCCTCGGCCTGAAGTTTCGCGTCGTAGATGCGGATTCGGGGGAGATTGGCGGCAGTCGGTCGCAGGAATTCCATGTACTGGCCGACTCCGGTGAAGATGCGATTGCTTACAGCGACGAGGATAACTACGCCTCCAATATTGAAACGGCGGCGACCTCACCCGACGGCATCGAAACTGCCCCTCCAACAGCGGATATGGAGAAAATTCCGACGCCAGGGGTCAAGACCATTGAGGCGTTGAGTCAGTTTCTGAATGTTACCGCCGAGCAGACGCTGAAGACTCTGATTGTTGAGGGTACTGATGGTCCCGTCGCACTCGTACTGCGAGGCGATCATGAGTTGAATGCGGTCAAAGCACAGAAAATTGCTGGCGTCGCGTCACCCCTGACGATGGCAAGCCCCGAAAGTGTTGTGAAAGCGACCGGCTGCGGTCCCGGGTTCGTTGGGCCAGTTGGTCTGGAGATTCCTGTCTTCTACGACCACGCGACCATCGGTATGAGCGACTCCGTTTGTGGTGGCAACGAGAAAGACATGCATTACACCGGCGTCAATTTCGGTCGTGACATTGAGACGCCTGAAACCGTGGATCTTCGCAATGTGATGGCCGGCGACCGGACGCCCGGCGGTAGGGGAACACTCAGCATTGCGCGCGGTATCGAGGTCGGCCACATCTTCCAGCTTGGCACCAAATACAGCGAAGCGATGGATGCCACCGTCCAGAATCCGGACGGCAGGAACCAGGTCATGTCCATGGGATGCTACGGGATCGGTATCACCCGCATTGTCGGTGCCGCGATTGAGCAAAACCACGATGACGCCGGGATTATCTGGCCGGCACCGCTGGCGCCTTTTGATGTCGTTCTGGTGCCGATCAATATGCATCGCTCGGATGACGTCAAAGCGGCCGCCGAGGCGCTGTACACAGAGCTGAAGGAAAAAGGCTATGAGGTGTTGCTGGACGATCGAAATGCGCGCCCTGGCGTCATGTTTGCCGATGCTGAGTTGATCGGTATTCCACACCGCCTGGTGATAAGCGACCGCGGACTCGCTGCTGGCGAACTGGAGTATCGTCACCGAAGTGACGCTGAATCGCGCAATTTGAAACGTGAAGAGGCTCTCAAACTGCTGTAGAAAACCCCTGTAAGCTCTTAATTCAATTAATTTATGTAGATCGTATGACGTTAGCGCAATCGATATTACCGGGATGTCTCCTCGCCGCTTGCCTCGCGGTCAGCGGCGCTATGGCGCAAGACGGGCCGGACCCTGAATTACGCGAGGTTCTGCGGGCGGCCGCCAGTGACAGCAGCAGTTTCGAGGATCGTTTCGAGGCTGAGGTCTGGTTGACCGATATGTCGCGTCGACTCGAGCGACAGGTCAAAGACCCTGCAGAGCGCATCAAGATACTCAAACTCGTACATCTGGAAGCCAAACGGGCCGACCTCGCCCCCGAGCTCATCCTTGCTGTCATCGATACCGAGAGCAATTTTGACCGCTACGCAATCTCAGTGGCCGGCGCCATTGGCCTGATGCAGATCATGCCCTTCTGGCTTGACGAGATAGGCAGGCCCAACGACAACCTGCTGCACATAGACACCAATCTGCGCTACGGCTGCACTATCCTGAAGTTCTATAAAGACAAGGAGAACGGTGATCTCAGGCGTGCGCTGGGGCGTTACAACGGCAGCCTTGGTCGACGAAAATACCCGAACAAAGTCATCGATAAGCTCAGCAAGAAGTGGTTTCAGGGCTGACGCTTGGGACATTTTTATAGGCTCGTCGCAGAGATGCTGGTGGTACGCCCATGGCTTCTCCACGACCCACAGTCAACGACGCCGGCTATCCGCTGGCAATGCCGGACTCAGAACTCAGATCGCGACTATTCCATTAACGAATTTCGAATCCGGATGGATCCTGCGCTTCCACTGATTCCTCAGAAACACCCGTCACATTGGCCAACGGCGGCCCCTCGTGCAGCCAGTCTCGAAGCGCATCCAATGCTGATTCCTGACCGACAGCCAGAACCTCAACGTCTCCGTTCGGCAGGTTTTTGGCGTATCCACAGATTCCGAGTCGAAGTGCCTCGCGGCGGGTACTGTCTCGAAACCAGACGCCCTGCACACGGCCTTTGACCGTATAAATTCGCGTCTGGCCGTCTTTGGCGCTAGTTATCGTTGGATTCTTCGCTGGCTTTCAGGGCGTCCAGCGCCTTCATTTTCGCCTGATTGGCGTCACGTCGGGCCTGGCTATAGGCTCGCTCGCCGAGTTTCTGCTCAGCGCTGGCAAGGTATCGCTCGGCCGCTTTGAGGTGAAATGCAGCCCGATCGGCGGCACCAGCCTCCTTCGCTACCGCAATAGCCTGGCGAGCATCACTCATTTCCTGAACCGGTGGCGCTGTTTCGCAGGCAGCCAAAAAAACAGCCGTCGCTAACAGGATGACCTGCAGGAGAGTTTTCATACGAGTTGTGTAATATTGATTCGCCACGATTTTTTTAGTTGTTTTCAGTGTTTTAACCGCGTCAAAACTACCAATTCGCGTAGCTTCCCGTCAAGCTCGAATATCGCGGCTGACGACGCGGGCTGGTCCTGCTAGAGTTCGTGTTGCTTCGACCCAGCACACACTATGAGGACCTCATGGCCGTCACTATCTACCACAACCCGCGTTGCTCCAAGTCGCGACAGACGCTGCAACTGATTACGGACTCCGGCTCCGACCACACGGTCGTTTTGTATCTCGACGCCCCACCAAATGGAGCAAGCATTGTCGATCTTGCACGTAAGCTTGGTATGGCCGTCGCCGAAATGTTGCGCCGGGGTGAAAGCGAGTTCAAAGAAGCAACCGACCTGCCCGACCTCAGCGACGATGCCAGCCTGGCCGAATGGGTGGCTGCGCATCCTATCGTTCTGGAAAGGCCGATTGTTGTAAACGATAACTCGGGCAAAGCGGTGATCGGTCGACCACCCGAGAATGTACTGGAGCTATTGTCCTGATGAACGAAATACTGGTCCTCTACTACTCTCGTTATGGAGCCACTGAAGCGCTTGCGCGCGAGGTTTGTCGCGGTGTCGACTCAGTCAAGGGAATGGCGGCGCGTCTGCGAACAGTCCCGCCGGTATCTACCGTTGCCGAGGCCAGCGAAGCGGCCATCCCTGATTCGGGTCCGCCCTACGTAAGCTGCGATGATCTGGCGGCCTGCGCCGGAATGGTCATGGGCAGCCCAACGCGCTTCGGCAACATGAGTTCGGCTCTCAAGTACTTTATAGACTCTACCGGTGGCGACTGGATGAAAGGCACCTTGATCGGCAAACCGGCCGGGGTTTTTACCTCGACTTCGTCGCTGCACGGCGGATCCGAAACGACCCTGTTAACGATGGCAATACCCTTGCTTCACCACGGTATGTTGTACGTCGGACTGCCCTACTCAGAGGAAGAGTTGTCGACGACAACCAGCGGCGGTTCGCTGTACGGTGCGACGCACGTTACCTGGAGCAGGAATCCGGACGTATTGTCGGACGACGAAAAACGCCTCGCGTTTGCTTTGGGAAAACGGGTTGCAGAGATTGGTGGCAAACTGGCCAGCTAGCCTGCCCCGAGCACTTCCCGGACGAACGGTATTGTAAGCCGCCGCTTGGCGCGCAGCGCCTCTTTGTCCAGCTTGTCGAGGACTTCGTAAAGGCTCGCCATATCGCGGCGACTGCGCTTGATTAGATACGTCGCGGTGTCGTCAGGAAGCTCAAGGCCGCGGTGTCGCGATCGCAACTGCAGCGCGCTAACGCGCTCTTTCTCTCCCAACGCCTTAATTTGAAAGACAGGCAATCTGGCCAGTCTGCTTTGCAGATCGGCCAGACCGATCGGGCATTCCCTCGGTGTTGCGGTGGCGGACGCGATGAGCTGCGACCCCGAATCGAAGACCTGATTGCACAGGTCGAAAAGCGCAATTTCCCATTCAGGCCGACCGAAAACCTGATCAATGTCATCAATGCAGACCAGTTCACGGCTGGCCAAACCATCCAGAACGCCGGGACCTGCATCCAGAAGCATGGTTAGCGGCAAGTACGCAGCCCGATCGCCGGCCGCCTCACAAACAGCCTGCAAAAGATGCGTTTTGCCGGTGGCTGTGGCGCCCCACAGCCAGCAGCCGTGGCTATAGTGCCCCGCTGCGATACCGGACAATGTCGCTACAAGCGTCTCGTTACTACTGTCGAGGTAACTCGCGAAGACGGCATGGTCTGCAAGTTGCAATGGCAGGGCCAACTGGCTCATTCAAGCTCCTGGTCCGAGACGATTTTCAGTTCCGGATGCTCTTTGAGATAACGGTTATAGGCAAACCGGACCAGGACCGACAGGACCGCGGCCGCCGGCAGCGCCAGCAAGATGCCAAAGAAACCAAACAACTGGCCACCTGCAGCAATTGCGAATATTACGATGACCGGGTGCAATCCGATTCGATCGCCGACGAGTTTTGGCGTCAGGAACGAACCTTCAATCATCTGCGCGATGGTGAACGTTGCAACGACTCCGGCCAGGTTCCAGAGCGGATTAGGCTCCAGTGCTACTGTCAGACCAGCAAGGCCAATGCCGAAAACGAAACCCAGATACGGCACAAAGCTAACCAGCCCCGCGACAACACCGATCGCTACCGCGAACTTGAGCCCGATCAGGCTCAGGCCCAAGGTATAGATTATCGCCAGAGCCAGCATGACCAGCACCTGTCCGCGCAAAAAAGCACTGAGAACACTGTCGGTTTCGCGGGCCAGTTCAAATACCGTTTCACGTTGGCTTTCGGGTACCAGAGCCCCAAAATGGAGCATTAACGAGTCCCAGTCCCGGAGAATATAGAAGGTCAAAATAGGTATCAGGAACAGGCTCAATACCGCTGCGACCAGAGTGCCGCCCGATTTGCCCACGCCCAACAATATTTTTCCGCTCCAACTACCGACCATATCGCTGTAGCGGGCAAGAAACGCGCCGACCCCAACATCTTCACCAGGATCCACGCTTATCCAGCCCTGCAACGTCGGTAGCCACACCTGTTCGACCTGCCGCGCTATATCGGGCAATGCCTGAAACAATGCCCCGACCTGGGTTTTGATCAAGGGTCCGATGAGCACAACGAGTAACGCCAGCAGTAGAAACGTGGTCAGGAATACGATAACCACCGCCAATGTTCTCGGCATTTTCAGTTTCTGCAGTCGATCGGCCAACGGGTCGCCCATGTAGGCAAGCAGTCCTGCCGCTATGAACGGTGTCAGGACCGGAGCCAGCAAGTAGAACATCAGGCCGGCGAGCCCGACGGCGATCAACCAGTTCAGCCGTATATCGGATGGCATGACTTACTCTCCGCGACGCGCGCGGCGCGACCAGGACAAGACGTAGTCAATTCCGCTGATAACGACGGTAATCAGGACTGACGCGCCGAGGACTGTAATGGATATCTCATCCGGCCAGCCAAATCCTGCCCGACTGATCACGAACAGCAAAAACAGCAGTTGCAGCGCCGTATTCAGCTTGCTGATGCGCGTGGGCTCACCTTGAACCGGCTGAACCAGGAAGTTGTAGGCTGTCGCTCCGGCAACGATCACTATGTCTCGCAAAATGACAGTCGCCGCCAGCCAGACGGGTATGTCCCCTGTATAAGCGAGTGTTATGAAGAGACCGGCAACCAGGAGTTTATCGGCCACCGGATCAAGCAATGCACCCAATCGCGTGTGCCAGTTGAAGCGTTTTGCAAGATAGCCGTCGACACCATCAGAAAAACCGGCCAGCCAAAACAGCGCCAGCGCCCAGCCAAAACTTCCGTTCAGAATCAGCATCAGGATAGGCGCGACCAATGCGATGCGCATTAGCGATATTGCGTTCGGTAACCAGATTAGAGACATACGAGGATTTTAATTTTAGTTCAGGGGCTGTAGAAAAATTCTAACGCAGTTCGCGGTCCAAGGTCAGAATAATCCTGTGAATCGGTCTGCTCCAGCAGTCCGGCAAAGCGCAAAGCACGCCGCAGCCGATCAGCACCACCCCGAACCTCGATCTGATAACTCACTACATCTCCAGTGACTTCAAGGATTTTGAAACTTTCTATGAGATTGACGCCAGACAATATCTCCTGCAGCGAGCCATACGCATCAACGGTCTGTACGCCCGACACATTTAGCGCAAGCATTTCAAGCGGGGCGTCACCGCCAACGGCAAACTCTGCCGCCAACATATCAGCCACCTGAGCCACCATCGCTTCTGCTGGCCCGGTCCAGGCTCGCGTCTCGTCGCCGAACACATAGGTCCAGCGATTGAGTTGGCCTGACGACGGTTTTACGCGACCGATCAGGATCGAATTCGCTTCGTAACGTTGCGACGCATCAATGACACGATCATCAAAACCGCCCCAGATATCGCTGAATGTAACGCCTTGAAGGTCCGTGGTGTCCAACAGTGGGAACGCAATTGGCAATCCGCGCTTTTCAGCAATCTCAAGAACACGCTCGCGCAACAAACGGTTTCGATCGATTGACCGGGCCTCCTGCGTCAATCCATCCGAGTCACCGGCCGCTATGATTTCGCGCTCACCCTGCCCCCAATCAACCGCCAGCCACACCAGGGTCAGCGGTCGATCGCTTCCCCAGACGGTTTGGCCAGACGCGCGTAACACCCGCTCGACGGCTTCCCCGTCAAACGAGACCCACAACGTGTCCTCCTCACCTGGCCGAAACTGAGTGACATAGGCGGCAGGAACCGGAAACATCTCGTCGATAGCGACTTCATTGGCGCCAAGTTCTGACCCCGACACCTTGGTCAAGACCGAAATAAGTGCGGCCCGGTAGGCATCCTCCCGCGGATTGTCTGATTCTTCATCCAGCAGCACTTCAGCTGTGAACAGGGTCGGAACGTCAACCGCCAGAACCGGCAGGGCCGCTCCGACCGAAAAAAACAGCATCGCGGACAGGTAAATGAGAGACTGCCGGCAGAATCTGACAGAACTATTTTTTGATGAATTCAACAACGGTGGTTTCCCCGGTCAACGCCAAGCATTATTATATCGCCCTTACTCAGTATGCC
>JAACFM010000093.1 GCA_009937445.1 Gammaproteobacteria bacterium
CGCCGAGGCCGGTGCCATCGACAGATTCCAAAAATATGCGTTTGCCTTTTTTTCTTAACTTGTATTCCCGATAGCCGAGGAACGTGAAGTGTTGATCAACCATCCAATCCAGCAAGGCCTGACTTTCGTCGCGGAGCAGCGGGTCAACGCCTTTTGGTCCGTTCTTCAAAAGCTCTCGGGTTTCCCGCATACGATCGCGCATTTGCTCCCAATCACGAACAGCAACACGGACGTCGCGCAAAACCTTGCTGATTTCATGATGTAACAACTTGAGCGATGCCGGGTCAGTTTCCCTGTCGATAGCAAACCGGATCAAAGACTCCGAACTGGATCCCTTCTCGCCGGGTTTGCAGATGTCCGTCAGCTTGCCTGTGCGGTCGCGTTTTACCGGGATAATAGGATGAACGGTAATGTGGACACCCAGACCATGGCGGTTGATTGCCGAAGAAACCGAATCCACCAGAAAAGGCATATCGTCATTGACCATCTCAACGAAGGTATAGGCTGACGTATAGCCGTATTCCTTCACAGTTGGATTGAAAATTCGGAGTCGCGCCTGGCCTTTGCGACGTTTGGCGCCAAACTCCAAATGGTCGAGCGCCGCACGCGCCATTATTTTTTCCGATCGGCCCTGCAGGTCTTCGACAGGCACATTTTCGACGTATTGTCGAAGAAATCGTTTGATGTGGGAGGGCTTGCTGAGCGCCTTGGACTGGACTCTCGCGGCGACTATTCCGTCGACGATCGATTTTTTCATATCGCCGGTTCGACGGTTCTCTTTTGATGCCACGTTGCTGCTCCGGCCGGACATACCGACCAAAAAAAGTAGGGACCCGAAATGGCGGGTGGCATTATAACGTAATTACAAACGAAACCATCCCCTTTGCGGTCGAAGATATGAAGAAAAGAAGGCTCGAAGTGCGGGTTTGAACCGAGATCGGGGAGTGCGCCAGGCAGAGCAGGCTAAGGGGAGCCGATCAGGCTGGCACGCGCAAGAAGGCGCTCCATAATGCTGTTGAGGCTTGTCATTTCTTCCTCGCTGAAACCCTGCACCAAGTCGCGTTCGAACTGCAGCGCAAGCTGTGCGATCTCATCGTGAAGTTTTTTGCCGTCTTCGGAGAGGTTCAGGATTGATCGGCGCTTGTCGGCATCCGCAAACTCACGGTCGATGCGGCCATTCTTGATCAATTTGGTGACGGCGCGACTCACCGCAACCTTGTCCATCAGCGTGCGTTCCGCAACCTCAACCGCCGAAAGACCTGGGAAACGTCCGAGTACAGCGATTACGCGCCATTCCGGTATGGAAACGCTAAAGCGTTTGTCGTAGGCCCTGGCTACAGTTGTGCTGACCGTATTGGACAAAACTGCCAGCCGATACGGCAGAAAGTCCTCTAATCTGAGTTCGTTGTCCATAACGTGAACTTATCACGCGAGGTGCGGCAGGGCGAGATACTCTGACGATTGCATTTCGATTAGCCGGCTCATCGTGCGGTTGAATTCGAATGCCAGTCGGTCGCCTGTGTACAAAGACTCCGCTCTGGTTTCTGCAGACAAGATGAGTTTGACCCGTCGGTCATAGAATTCATCAACCAGTGCGATGAAGCGGCGGGCCTGATCTTCGCGCAGCGGATCGAGTACTGGGACGCCGGATACAATGACACTCGGGTACCAGCGAGCAAGCTCGATATAGTCGGACTGACTCCTCGGTCCGTCGCAAAGCTCTGCGAAGTCGAACCACGCGATGCCTTTAGCGCATTTTCGCGCCAGTATACGACGACCGTTGATCTCGAGTTCGCGGTCTGTCCGAATCTGGCTGGTCGCCGATTCATCGAAAAAGAAGCTGAGTTTCTGCTCGGCCTGATCATCATCCGGGGTCAGAAAGGTGCCGGCTTTTTGCAGTAATCGGAGACGGTAGTCGGTACCGCTGTCCATGTGAATCACGTCGGTGTTCACGTTGATCAAGTCGATAGCGGGCAGAAAGCGTTGTCGCTGCAGTCCTTCCCGATACAGATCGTCCGGCCTCGAGTTTGAGGTTGCGACCAGCGTTACGCCACGGCGAAAAAGGCCGTCGAGCAGCCTGCCGAGAATCATGGCGTCGGCTATATCACTAATGAAGAACTCATCGAAGCAGAGCACCTGCGTCGCAGAGGCGATATTGTCGGCAACCGTATCCAGCGGGTCTTCAATATCGCCAAGGATCAGCAAACGGGCGTGAACGTCGTGCATCATGCGATGAAAGTGAATGCGCTTTTTCTTCTCAATCCTGAGGCTGTCGAAGAACAAATCCATGAGAAAGGTCTTGCCGCGCCCAACACCTCCCCAGATATACAGACCTTTGACGGCACTCGGAACTGGCTGACGTGTGCGGGACAGTAAACCAAACAGTCCCCGATGAGTCGGCTTGCACGCTTGAATTCGCCGCTGCAGGTCTTCGAGTCGCTCGATGACGTCGAGTTGGGCAGAATCACGGACATGTCCCTCACGCGACAAGCTGTCCTCGTATGCTTTGCGAATATCCAAACTACCTCTTAACCTGTATTTTAGGTGCGGTGACGGCCCGGCAAGATTACATCGCAGCTCATGATGCCGCCACAATGGCTGCTACTATTATTCTGAATCATTTGGGGAATGAAGTCTGATGTCCGAAGCAATTGAACGCGAATCAATGGAATTTGATGTTGTCATCGTTGGCGGTGGGCCAGCGGGCCTTGCGGCTGCCTGCAGGTTACTGCAATTGGACGCGGGTTTGTCCGTTGTCGTTGTGGAGAAGGGTTCAGAAATTGGTGCTCATATTTTGTCGGGCAACGTATTTGAACCAACCGGCCTGAATGAACTCTTTCCGGACTGGCGGGAGAAAGGCGCGCCAGTGAAGACCGCAGTTACGGGCGATCGGGTTCACTACCTGACGAGCGAGAAGGGCGCTATGCCGGTCCCGGGGCTATTTTTGCCGCGACCGATGCATAACCACGGCAACTACATTATTAGTCTCGGGCAGCTGTGCCAATGGATGGGAGAGCAGGCCGAGGAAATGGGTGTGAATATATTCCCGGGTTTTGCGGCATCGGAAGTCCTGTATGGCGACGATGGCCGAGTGAGCGGCGTTGCAACCAGTGATATGGGCGTTGGCAAAGACGGTCAGAAAAAACCGTCCTATCAGGCGGGCTATGAATTGCTCGGCAAATACACAATTTTTGCCGAAGGCGTGCGTGGCAACCTGAGCGAAGAGCTGATGCAGCATTTCGATCTGCAAGCGGACTCTGATCCACAGCACTATGGCATCGGCTTCAAAGAAGTCTGGGAAATCGATCCGGAACTGCACGAGGAGGGTCTGGTCGTTCACACGGCGGGTTGGCCGCTGGATTCTCACACCGAGGGCGGCGGATTTTTGTACCACGCCGCCAATAACAAGGTATTCGCCGGATTCATTATTTCCCTCGGCTACAAGAACCCTCACATGGCGCCGTTTGAGGAATTTCAACGCTGGAAGCTGCATCCGAAAATCAGACGCTATCTCGAGGGCGGCAAACGAATTGCCTACGGGGCTCGGGCTGTAAATAAAGGGGGTATGCAGTCTCTGCCGAAGCTGGGTTTCCCCGGGGGAATGCTGGTTGGATGTGGTGCGGGCTTTCTGAACGGCGTCAAGATCAAGGGCGCACACACCGCAATCAAGACGGGCATGCTGGCTGCTGAAAGCGTGCAAAAAGCGCTGGCATCCGGTGCAGATGACTCGTCTACAGTGACTGAATTTGAAGAAAGCGTGAAGGCTTCCTGGGCCTACAAGGAGCTCCACAAAGGACGTAATTTCGGCCCCGGGTTGCACAAGCTCGGCAGTTTCTGGGGTGCCGCGTTCGCGTTTATCGACCAGAATATCTTTTTCGGCAAGCTGCCGTTCACATGGCGCAACAAAGATCCGGATCACAAGTCCCTGACCAAGGCATCTGACGCCAAGCCGATCGAGTACCCGAAACCCGACGGCAAGCTGACGTTCGATCGTTTGTCATCCGTGTTTCTTTCGAACACCAATCACGAGGAAGACCAACCCTCGCACCTGAAACTAAAGGACGAGTCAATCCCCATATCATTCAATCTGCCTGAGTATGACGAACCAGCGCAGCGATATTGCCCGGCCGGGGTGTATGAGATCGTGGAGGAAGGTGGCGAAAAGATATTCCAGATCAGCGCGGCAAACTGCGTGCACTGCAAAACCTGCGACATCAAAGACCCGAAACAGAATATCGTCTGGACAGTCCCTGAAGGCGGTGGCGGACCTAACTACTCGAACATGTAGGAGCGCCGCCCAGCGCGCGACATTCACTGTGTAGGAGCACTCCCTAGAGTGCGACTTTTTGCAGCCTTTCGGCTGCCGCTGCGCTCCCGTCAAGCGGGACCGAGCTTCGCGCGCTGGGCGCGCTCCTACGGTTGTCTACTTCGGTTGCATCCGGATAGCACCATCAATGCGGATGGTTTCGCCATTTACCACCGGGTTGCCATAGATAAAGGCAGCGGTGTCCGCGTACTCTTCCGGACGACCGAGTCTGGGTGGGAAGGGGATTTGTCGGCCAAGCGATTCCTGAACTTCTTCAGGCATGCCCGCCATCATCGGTGTCAGGAAAATGCCGGGTGCGATGGTGTTGACCCGAATGCCAAACTGCGCGAACTCGCGTGCCAGGGGTAACATCATTCCGACAATGCCACCTTTCGATGCGGAATAAGCGGCCTGACCAATCTGGCCTTCAAAAGCGGCAACGGACGCTGTGCTGATGACCACGCCGCGCTCACCGTCGGCATTGGGGTCATTCAATTGCATAACGGCAGCGGCTTCTTTCGTCACGTTGTAGCTGCCAACCAGGTTGATCTGGATGACGCGATTGAAATTATCCGATGGCCAGGTCCCTTCACGACCAAGGGTTCGGCCCGCTGTGGCAATCCCGGCACAGTTGACGGCCAGAGTAATGCCGCCCATGAATTCGCTGGCTGACTGGATCGATGCTTTGACATTGGCTTCGTCAGAAACATCAGTGCGCACGAACATTGCCCTGTCACCCAGCTCAGTCGCGCGTACGTCACCCTGTTCTTCGTTGATGTCCATGAGGACGACTTGGCCGCCGGCGGTGATGATGCGTTCAGCAGTGGCAAAACCGAGGCCGGATGCGCCGCCGGTGATGACCGCTTTTGCTTGTGTAAGATCCATGAGACTTCCTAGTTAACTTCGATTCCTATTGCGACAGCTTCACCGCCACCGATGCACAGAGAAGCAACCCCGCGCTTCAGATTTCGGTTTCGCAGAGCATGTAACAGCGTGACGATTATCCTGCTGCCTGTTGCACCGATTGGGTGACCCAGTGCGCAAGCACCGCCATTGACATTGACCTTGGCGTGATCCAGTCCAACATCCGTTATCGCGGCCATTGTGACGCACGCGAATGCTTCGTTGATTTCGTACAAATCGACATTGTCCGGGGCCCAGCCGAGTTTTTCATGCAGGGCTTTGATGGCAAAAACCGGGGCCGTTGTAAACCACTCCGGTTCGTGTGCGAAACCCGAGTGGCCGGCGATCGTCGCCAGTGGCTGCACCCCGCGCGCCTCTGCGTCACTCGCGCGCATCAGAATGAGGGCAGCGGCACCGTCAGAAATAGACGATGAGCTGGCGGCGGTGACGGTGCCATCTTTGGCAAACGCCGGTCTTAATGTCGGAATTTTTTCCGGATTTGCGACTGCCGGGCCTTCGTCTTCCGAAATGACGGTGTCGCCTTTTCGGGTGCTGATAGTGACAGGAGCGATTTCGGCATCAAATGAACCATTGGTCATAGCCGCTCGAGCGCGAATGACTGACTCAATGGCAAACGCATCCTGATCGTCGCGGCTGAAGGAGTACTTTCTGGCCGTTTCCTCCGCGAAGTACCCCATCATATTGCCGTCGTAAGGGTTTTGCAGGCCGTCAAAAAACATGTGATCCAGGACTTCCTGGTGGCCCATTCGATATCCGCTACGTGCCTTGGGCATCAGATAAGGAGCGTTGCTCATCGATTCCATGCCCCCGCAGACAACGACATCCGCACTACCGACCTTGATCAGGTCGTTGCCGAGCATGACTGTCTTCATCCCCGATCCGCAGACCTTGTTCAGGGTGGTGCAGCCGGCACCAAGCGGAATTCCAGCCTGTATTGCCGCCTGACGCGCTGGCGCCTGACCGACTCCGGCCGGTAACACACATCCCATGAGGACTTCGTTGATCGCTGCTCTGTCCACGCCGGGTTCTTCGAGGCAAGCGCGGATTGCTGCGGCCGCGAGATCCGTTGCTGTTGCACCGGATAGCGAACCCTGAAACGCGCCAAGTGGCGAGCGTTTTGCAGCGACGATTACAACAGGGTCAGAACTCATATCAGGTGTCTCCGGTGGGCAAACATTAAAATCCTGCCGTACTGTCGATGAATCGACGTGCTAGCACAATATGTGGAATCTGGTAGACGAGTCTACAGCTCGTCTGCAAGCAGGTCCGGCTCATCAAGAACAGCCAGAACTCGTTGCCTGCAAGCCTCTGCCAGCCGCCGGGAAGAGGCGAATTCGTCGTCGCCTGGTGCAATGGCGGGAAGAATATCGACGATCAAATTTGTGCGTCGCGGTAACCATCGACGGGCCGGCAACAGGTAGCGCGAACCCAATATGGCGATCGGCACAACCGGCATGTTCCCTTTGATAGCCGCTACAAATGCGCCCGGACGAAATCGTCCGACACCGGGTTCAAGGAGAAAAGTGCCCTCCGGGAAAAAACCAAGAGACTCGCCGCCTTGCGCCGCCTTGACCAACTGTCTCGCGTCACGGCTGCTGCCACTGGTTTCGTTACGCTCGACGAACTTCGCACCCGAGCGGCGCAGCAAGAAATGCACCACTGGGATGTTGCGCAACTCACCTTTGATAACGAAGCCGAATCGTGCCGGCAAATAGCCGTTCAAAAGCACACCGTCGATATAACTGGCGTGATTGGCAACAACGACGCAGCTATCCGCGGGCAGGTTGTCGATGCCACGAATCGTGACACGAACGCCCGCCACTACGAACACCATTTTCGCCGCCCATGTGGTCAATCGCTTCCGCCGGTGCCGCCCCGGTACGAGCACTGCCACGATGAGAGAAAACAAACAGGCCAGACCGAAGGACAGCCAGGCCCAGAGCCCCCACAGGAAATGTCCGACAACTGTGACCCAGTTCACTTTATGTTAATTCCTTGTGGTTTCTGTGACAGCGGTCACTCCCAATGTCCGAATCGCTCCCCATACTCATAATCCTTGATAAATCCGTCGTTTGGCGGTGCACTGAAGATCTTGGCAGGAATCGGAACGGCGTATGCTACCAGTCCGACAGCCCGCTTGGCAGATGTATCGCAGCAAAGGATTGCGCGACTAAGAGAGATGGACGTTATGGGTAGTAGCAACAAACAAAGCACACCGGAGTCACTGACCGTTACGCGTTCGGAAGAAATGGTAGATCAGTTTCTGGACGCCATTTGGATGGAGCGTGGGCTGTCGAAAAACACCCTGGGCGCCTACCGTGCCGATCTGATGACATTGGGCCGTTCGCTCGCCGAGACGAGCAAGTCGATTAACAACGCTGACAAGTCAGATTTGCTGGATTTCATCGCGAAACGCGTGGAAAGTGGCGCAAAACCACGATCTACAGCTCGCCAGTTGTCCAGTTTCCGTCGCTTCTTTCGTTACATTATGCGCGAGGGACTGCGTGACAGTGACCCAACCGCCGACATAGAAATGCCGCGTATTGGGCGGTCCTTACCGAAGTCACTCACGGAAGATGAGGTCGATTCACTGCTGAGTGCACCGAATACAGACGAACCCCTTGGTCATCGTGATCGCGCGATGCTCGAGTTGTTGTATGCGACCGGGCTGCGAGTTTCGGAACTGATCAACCTCGAACAATCACAGATAAACTTTAATCAGGGCGTTTTGCGCATTGTTGGCAAGGGCGACCGAGAACGCTTGATTCCTCTAGGTGAAGAGTCGCAGCGTTGGCTGAAGGAGTTCATTAACGGTCCGCGAATGGAAATTCTGCTGGAGCGTCAGACTGACTATCTGTTCCCGACCCGTCGTGGCGATCGTATGACCCGCCAGGCGTTCTGGCATATCATCAAGCGTTACGCCGAAAAGGCCGGCATTCGTCAAAAGATGTCGCCGCACAGTCTGCGCCATGCTTTTGCGACCCATCTTCTGAATCGCGGAGCTGACTTGCGCGTCGTGCAAATGTTGCTGGGACACAGTGACCTGTCGACGACACAGATTTACACCCATGTAGCGCGTGAACGGCTCAAGGATCTGCACGGCGTGCATCATCCGCGCGGCTAGAGTGTTTCGGCATAACTGCCGCATCTGATAGACTCCGCGCTGCCCGCGGAACCGCTGGTCGTATTATCGGTCCTATTATCAGGGTCTTTGTCCTTCAGGAACTATCCATATGAGTCGTACCACTTTGTTATCGTATTCGCTTCTAACCGTCTGTCTTATGGCGGTGAGCTCGCCTGTCTTTGCCGCCGACTCAGCAGAACTGCAGGCCGTTCGCGCAAAGATAAATGCGATGTTTGACCAGATTGGACCGGAAAACGTGGATGAGAGCCCGGTTGACGGCTGGTACACCGTGCACAAAGGCTCAATTGTTGCTTATGTTTCTGCCGACGGGCGTTACCTGCTGCAGGGCGACATGATCGATCTCGATAACCAGGTCAACCTGACCGAACAGACCCGGAACGTCACACGACGTGAAGTGATGTCGGCGCTGGAAGACGATCAAACAATCATTTTCTCGCCTGCAGATGTGAAGCACCGGGTCACGGTGTTTACTGATGTCGATTGCACCTACTGTCGCAAGTTGCACAGTCAGATCGATGAATACCTGGCAGCCGGTATAGAGGTTCGATACCTGTTGTATCCGCGAAATGGCCCCGCATCACAGTCGTGGAGTACATCCGAGGATGTTTGGTGTGCCAGGGACCGTAATCTGGCTTTGACAGCGGCTAAGATGGGTCGCGAATTCGATTCACAGAAATGCGACGCGTCGACAATCTCCGACCATTACACGCTCGGGCAAAACGTTGGATTGACTGGCACCCCGGCTATTGTATTTGAGGACGGGACGCTGGTTAGCGGATATCTACCGCCCGCGACTTTAGCCAGCAGGCTGCAATTGATACAGCAGGGGGCAGCCAACTAAGGCTGATTCGGACTCAGGATTTGGAACGCCTGAGTTCGTGAAAGTGGACGCCGTTGTTTTTGCCGCGATCTTCGAGGTATTTCTCGAGTGCAAATCGACCGCTGTGAAAAGCGAGGTCATCCCAGGGAATCTCGTCTTCGCTGAATAGGCGGGTATCAAGGCTTTCCTCACCAACGCCGTAACCGCCAACAAGTTTCCCGCAGAAAAATACGTGCACCTGACCGGCATCGACCACGTCCACCGTTGCGAACTGGTGGCTGATATCGACGGTTGCGCAGGCTTCTTCCAGCGTTTCGCGCGCGGCGCCTCCTGCCAGCGTTTCACCCAGTTCCATGAATCCGGCCGGAATCGTCCAATAGCCATAGCGCGGTTCGATCGAGCGTTTGCAGAGCAGAATCTTGCCTTCGCTTTCGACAACGCAGCCAACAACCAGTAAAGGGTTCTGATAATGCACCGTGCCGCAATCCGGGCAGACGGCACGCTCGCGATTATCACCTGCGGGGACCTGGCGGGTAACGGCGCTCCCGCAACTTGAGCAAAAGTTCATCGTGTCAGCTATTTCCAAGATGGTGCCGAGGGGGGGAATCGAACCCCCACTTCCGAAGAAACCGGATTTTGAATCCGGCGCGTCTACCAGTTCCGCCACCCCGGCACATTATGATGGATATGTCGGGGGGCGAGGCCCGGCCCGAACGGCGCACAGTATATTCGTCGCCGTGGCCCAGTGCTACAGGCAAATCGCCTGTTTGAGCGAGTCAGGAAGAAAAGCACTAATTTGTGCGACTCTTTTGGGGCCAAAAGCATCTAAGATTCCAGATATGAGCAAGTTTGCCGACATTCAGATTGACGAGGGGATTATCAAGCGAGCCGCGAACGGAGACGTGCGGGCTCACGAGATCATCTACCGGGCATTTTCGACGCCTGTGTACTCGATTTGCCTGCGCTTTACCAAGGCGCCGGCTAATGCCGAGGATCTGGTTCAGGAGACTTTCATCGAGATCATGAGATCGATATCGAAGTTCCGGGGTGAGGCGGCTCTGGGCAGCTGGATTCGACGCATCGCCGTAACCAAGTCGCTGATGTTCTTGCGCTCCGCCTGGACCAAGCGCAGCCAGTCACTGGGTGATGACTGGGACGACATGACGGCGGGTGAGGCGGTGAGTCACGGTATCTCGAGCCACCCGGACGATGCGATGGATCTTGACGCCGCGTTGGCCAATTTGCCGGATGTCGGCCGGGCCGTGGTTTGGCTGCACGATGTGGAAGGTTTCACACACAAAGAGATTGCGGGATTGATGGGTAAAACAGAAAGTTTTTCGAAGTCGCAGTTGTCGAGAGCTTATCAACGATTACGACCAATGCTGGGCGCAAATGAATCCGCCCAGCCCGATGGCGCGGCCATCGGCAGTTACTAATGGAGTTGCTTACATGAGCAATGACGGGAAGGAAGAAGAGATGATCTGTGCACTAACAGCAGATGAACACGTCGCATTGGAGGAGGGTTTGAGAGCGCTCCCGGAGACCATGCCGCCACGTAGCGTCTGGATAAAAATCCGCGAGCAGGCGGAAGCTGAGGGTCTTTTGACTCAGACCGCGGTGCGACGACATAACAGGTGGTATGCCGGTGTGGGTTTGGCCGCTGCCGCCGTGATGGCCGCCGTAATGATGCCGGGCAGTCAGTTGGATGTGACGCCGAGCGAAGTGGTGCCGCAGCAATTGCCGACCAACACAGAGGATTTGTCAGGTCTGGCCGTGTTGCAGGCGTATTCGCGCGCGCTTGAAAGTGATCTTAGAGCATTGCCGGCCGAACCAAAGGTAGCGCGGGCCGGCACAGTGGCAACGATGTCCGAGATCGAAAATCGGATCGCGGCGATCGATTACCAGTTGAATGACACCACGGTGAATATGACCGATGGAGAACGAGAAATATTCTGGCGCGAGCGCGTCAGGTTGATCAAATTACTGCTGCAGTTGCGCTATGCGCAGGCGCAACGGGCAGCGTTTTAACCAGGAGTAGTAGCTGATGAAGATGTGGAAACTAATGGTGCCGGCAGCAGCGATCATGCTGATCGCCAGCCAGGCGGCTGCGCAATCCGATAAAGAAGAGGATCAGCGCGAGATGGAGGCCCGCAAGGCCGAATATTCCGAGCGACTTCGCATGGCCGAAGAACGCATGGAGCAAGCAGCTCGAGAGATTGCAGAGATTGCGAGCGAGCGCTTGCCCAATATGGCGACAATCGAGCGTCGATATGAGGTCTCAAACAAGCCTCGCTTAGGCATCACGATAGGCGGATCCAAAAAATCCGGCCCGGTTGAGGGTGTTGAGGTCGGTGGAGTCACCCCTGAGAGTGCCGCTGATGACGCCGGGCTGCGTGCGGGAGACATCATCACGGCGGTGAATGGCGAATCGATGAGTGCTGAAGACAGCAACCAGGCGAATAAGCTGCTTCTCGATTTTATGCAGGGCGTTGAAGAAGGTGACGAGTTGGAGGTGGAGTACCTGCGAAATGGGAACATCGGCACAGTCGTATTGTCGCCAAGCGTTATGGAGATGCATGCGTTTTCCTGGGCACCCAACGCAGATATGAAGTTCATGGAGCGCCTTCCCGATGCACCGGCGTTTGTCAGAGAGTTCAAGTTCGAGCGTGGTTTCCCTTTCATGGGGGGAGCCTGGGGCAGTATGGAACTGGTGGAGCTTAATGCTGGTCTGGGTAGGTACTTCGGAACTGACACCGGACTGCTGGTCGTCAGTGCACCGAAGCTCAAGACACTTGAACTGCAGGACGGTGATGTGATCCAGACGATCGATGGCCGCGAACCTACGGACGTTCGTCACGCAATGCGTATCCTGAATTCCTATGAAAGTGGTGAGTCTTTGAAACTTGGCATCATGCGGGATAAAAAGAAACGCACACTCGACGTCGAGGTCCCGGCAGACCATCATGGATCATTGTTTGCGCCGATGCCGGCGAAGCCCGCACGGGCACCGGCACCGCCGCAGCCTGCACCTGCGAAGGCCTCGACCTAAAGCCGGAAACTTCATTTCGATATACATGGGCGCGCATGGCTTTGATACCATGCGCGCCCATGTTGATTTCAGACTTTGATTACGACCTCCCTGACGAGTTGATCGCACAGTATCCGGCTGCAGATCGCCGCGGCAGTCGTCTGTTGGAACTCGGTCAGCACATCTGTGATCGTCAGTTTGACGAACTTCCCGGCCTGTTGAGGCCCGGTGACCTCCTCGTATTCAACGACACGCGCGTCATCAAAGCGCGGTTGTCAGCCAGCAAGGAGACGGGTGGTCGTGCTGAAATTCTTATCGAACGCGTGCAAGGCGAGCGCAGGGTGCTGGCACACGTAAAGGCCAGCAAGACACCGAAGCCGGGTAGCAGACTCTTTTCTCTCAATTTCTCAACAGATGTCATGCCGTTCATCGAGAGACACGGTGAAGTACCGCTGCCGCCGTATCTCGGTCGCGCTGCGGATGACACGGACATCGACCGCTATCAGACGGTCTACGCCAAGGATCCCGGAGCCGTAGCCGCGCCCACGGCGGGGCTGCATTTCGATACTGCAATGCTTGAGGAAACGCGCAACCAGGGCGTACGGCATGCGTGGGTCACCTTGCATGTTGGCGCAGGCACGTTTCAGTCGTTGCGAGAAGAGCACATAAAGGAGAACAGGCTTCACAGTGAGCGTGTGCAAGTCGACGAGAAGTGCTGCGATGCCATTCGGGAGACCAAAGAGGCGGGCGGCCGCGTTATCGCGGTGGGTACGACCTCAGTACGAGCGCTCGAGTGCTCGTCAGCGAGTGGTACTGTGCAGCCGTTTGACGGTGAAACGGACATGTTTATTCTGCCCGGTTACAAATTTCAGGTCGTCGACGCGATGATCACCAATTTTCATTTACC
>JAACFM010000094.1 GCA_009937445.1 Gammaproteobacteria bacterium
TTCGGCTTCGAATGCACCGCATTTCTGGCGCATCAGAAATACACACCCAATATCCCGAAGACGCTCGGCGTGCACCTTGAACTTGGCACAGAACTCATTCGCTACGGTGGGAGTGTCGATCGTCTTGCTCTGTTTCGTCGTTACCTGCAGAACAGGAAGACCTGGGTTATCCCTCTGGGCGGGTCCTGTTGGCTGGGTGTTATTGGATTTGTGAATGCCGGTCTGGAACTGGCAGCCCAGATCGATTCCGGTGAACTGCAATTGCCCGGGCGTATTTACATGGCCAACGGGACGATGGGCAGTGTTGCTGGATTGGCACTTGGGCTTGCTCTTGCAAATATGAACCCGGAAATACACGCAGTGAGAGTTGCAGATAACCGCTTCGCAAAACGGGAAGTACTCGATCGGCTGATGAAAAAGACAGCGACCCTGTTAAACCGTTTCGAGCCGGACATTCCGCTCGACCTGACTGACACTACCAACATCATCTGGCGCGATGAGTTCTATGCCGGCGGGTACGCGGTAGTCGACGAGAGGACCGAGCACGCTGTCGAATTTGCCAGAGATAATCTGGGGCTGGATCTGGATATCACCTACACAGGCAAGGCTATGGCGGCGCTGCTTTACGACCTTGAATCCGGCAAGGCCAACAGGACGACGCTATTCTGGAATACCTACAATTCCAGACCGCTTCCGGACGTCAATTTGACCAACTTGTCTTTGCAGGAACTGCCGGAAGACTTCAAACGCTATTTCGAAAGGCTGTCAGTATGAACCCGGGCCTGATAGAAACGCTTGTGGTTTGCCCATAAAGAACGCGTGCCGCGATCACTCAATGGACGTTTCAACAGCCCCGTCCTCGGCCATCACCTCATCCATCATCTCTCTGACTTCACTGAGCGTTGGTTCATTGGGGTCGCGCTCTACAATATTGTGTACAACGCGTGCTCGCGCCATCGTTTCGGCGGCATCGTACATGACAATACTGGTCGGAACTCCGCTGGGCATGGCGGCCAGAGATCTGATGTGTTCTTTGAGGTGGTCATTAAGCGCTTGCCCATTTGTATCCTGCTCTGCGTCCAGTAATGCAGCCAGGCGGTCTTCCGCGGGCACCGTATCGTCCTCAAGTGGCGCGTGTGCCTCAAAGAAAAGCACACCATCATTTCTGCCCATCTGATAGGGCTCGTTCATGATTGTTACGACCTCCCCGACCTCGACGAGCGCATACAAAAACTCAATGTTTTCCGGGTACAGACGAACGCAGCCATGGCTGACGCGCATCCCGACGCCGTAGGGTTGATTGGTGCCGTGTATCAGGTAGCCCGGCATATCGAGTTTCAATACGCGGGTGCCGAGCGGATTGTCCGGACCGGGTGGAACAACCGATGGCAACGGGTCGCCCATCTCGGCGTGCTCGCGGCGCACGGAAGCGGGGACCCACCACGACGGGTTTTTCGCTTTGGCGATAACCGTGGTATCGCCGAGGGGTGTTTCCCAACCGACCCGACCAATACCAATCGGGTAGGTCATGACCTGCTGTAACTCGCCATCAGCAGGCGGCGGATAGTAGAACAATCGCTTGGTCGCAATATTCAATATGACGCCGCGTTTTGGCGCATCCGGCAATACGTACTGGGTCGGCAGCAGCACCGGCGTGCCCTCGCCCGGCAACCAGGGGTCGATGCCCGGGTTCGCGTCGAGAAGGTCGTCGTAACCGAGGCCGTAGGTTCTCGCCAGATCCGAAAACGTGTCCTCGGGGCCGGCCAATACGATTTGCGGCTCGCCGACAACGGTTTGTGTCGCTGAGGTCAGAGTGAACGTGTTGCTATCAATGGGGTCGTGTACCGGCCGCTCTTCGACGGGTACGACTTTCTGGCTGGCATTCTTGCCCATGCCGGCCATGAAACCATCCAGGGTCTCGCATCCTGCCAGTGCCAGCAGAGAGAGCAGGAGCAGTGTCAGTGAGCGCGCGTGGCTGAATCTGGGCAAGCGAATATTCCGGGTGGCTATTTGCCTATTCTAGCAGCGTATTCGCTCGACAGACTTGGATTTGCAGCGGGTAGAGAAACGGTCCTTAAATGCGGACGTCACTTCCAGTTTTTGGCACACGTCGGGTTCTTGCCATCCGCCATCGCCTGATTGTATATCGGTAAGGTCTTCTGCCATTGTGAAATCAGGTTCTCGATTCGCGTTTCGCTGGCCGGGTGAGTCGATAAATGCTCCGGCGGTTTTTTGCCGCCCTTCGCCGCCATGTTCTGCCAAAGATCGACCGCCGCACGCGGGTCAAACCCGGCTTTTGCCATGTACTCGAGGCCCACAATATCAGCCTCCGTTTCCTGGCCACGACCCATCGGCAATTCCATTCCCAATGCAGCGCCGGCTTGCATGACCTGGCTCGCGGTGTACGCACCACCCGTGTAACCGCCACCCATGATGACTGCCAGTGCTTCAATACCGATACCGGTCAGCGCTCCACGTGATGCGCGTTCGTTCACGTGTTTGGCAGTAACGTGCGCGATCTCGTGTCCAATGACGGCCGCCAGCTGATTCGCATCTTCTGTCACTTCGAGAATTCCCGTGTACACACCGATCTTGCCGCCAGGCATGGCGAAAGCATTGATCTGGTTCTGTTCGAAAATCGCGAGTTCCCACTCAATGTCACTGTATGGCGGGTTGAGTTCCGAGACGACCGCTTGCGCGACACAGGCGACGAAGTCGATCTTGTCGCGGTCCGTCGTCAAGGGCAAGGTTGCCCGATAGGCATTAAACGTCGACCTGGCCTGCGCCTCGAGTTCAGCGTCTGACTTGAATATCAGCTGGCCACGGCCGGTTGGCGATGTCGAACACGACGTGACGATTATCGCAAACACTAACGATATCAATAATTTGGAACGATGCATTAACTTGACACTCCTCGAATGATCCAAGGATTATAGCGCCTAAAAGAGCGCTTGATCCCGCCGTTGTTTCGACCGCCGGTCCTCGAATCAGTTCCGCGAATCAGCGCGGCAGGCGTGACTCAAATCTCTGCCGCCAGCCCGCAGCATCGGCCTTTTCCAGCACTCCGTCGATGCCACCCATCAGGCGTTTCTGCAGTGGCTGTTTGATCTTGTAGCTCAACGAGTAAAGATCCCGCTCGCCAGCGAGTTCGCTCAGCAACTCGTCACTGGTTCGAATTTCGTCCGCAAGCCCCAGTTCCAGCGCCCGCGTCCCGTACCAGTGCTCGCCTGTAGCGATCTTCTCAAGATCCAGATCCGGTCGATACCGGACCACCGCGTCTTTGAACAACCCGTGCACTTCCTCAAGTTCTTCCTTCAGCTTCGCCCGGTCTGCATCGGTATTTTCACCGAACATCGTCACCGTGCGTTTGTACTTGCCCGCCGTAACCTGCTCGAAATTCACGCCGTGACTATCCAGCATGCGATTGAAATTCGGGATTTGAGCGAGCACACCGATCGATCCCAGAATCGCGAACGGTGCAGCGTAGATTTTTGTGGCGACGCAGGCCATCAGATAGCCGCCGCTAGCCGCAACCTTGTCGACACAGACAGTCAACGGGATATTGCGATCGCGAATACGCACGAGTTGCGAGGCAGCCAAGCCGTGCTCATGCACCACACCACCGTGATTCTCCAGCCGCACGATGACTTCGTCATCTTCGGTCGCGACATCAAGAATGGCACTGACTTCTTCACGCAGTGACGGCACAGCGCTGGCCTTCAGGTCGCCTTTGAAATCGATAACAAAACTGCGCGGCCGGGTTGATGTTTCCTTGGCTTCTGCCTTGTCTTTTTTCTTCTTCTTTTTGGCCGCTTTCTTCTGCTCGTCTTTGCTCAAAACAGCATTGCGCAAGGACTCGGCCAGAGACTCATGTTTCTTATTGAGGTTCTCTACCTCAAGACCTTCGTGAGAGGCTTTACGCCCCGCCGCAGCGGCAACAACGATGATGACAACGATGCCAGCAACGACCGTAATAACTTTGAGCAGGAACAAGCCGTACTCAGCCAGGAAATCAATCATATTGCGATGCCAACGTTATTCTTCTGTAAAACCTGTTCGGCCCGGTAACTCGAGCGCACCATCGGTCCGGCGACGACCTCGACAAACCCCTTCTCCAGACCTTCAGCGCGGTATGCCTCGAACTCCGCCGGCGTTACGTAGCGCTCCACCGCCAGGTGATTCGGCGTTGGTCTCAAGTATTGGCCGAGCGTCAGGATATCGACGCCAGCCACGCGCAGATCGTCCATTGTCTGCATGATTTCGTTGTCACCCTCTCCCAGTCCCAACATCAGGCTCGTCTTGGTCAACACATCGGGACGATGGGCCTTCGCGTGTCGCAAGACCTCAAGTGTCTGCTCGTAACTGGCGCGAGGGTCTCGAACCGGGTGCGTCAAGCGTTTTACGGTTTCAACGTTTTGTGCAAACACTTGCAGGCCTGAATCAACAACCCGCTCGACGTGCTCATGAACGCCGTTGAAGTCTGGCGTCAGCGCCTCGACAGCGGTCGAGGGATTCAGCTTCTTGATTTCGCGCACGCACTCGGCGTAGTGCGAAGCGCCACCGTCGGCCAGGTCATCCCTGTCTACCGACGTGATAACGACGTATTCGAGGCCCATGAGCTGCACTGCCTTGGCTGAATTCAGCGGTTCCTCAGGATCCAGCCAGCCTTTTGGGTTGCCGGTATCGACCGCGCAGAATCTGCAAGCCCGGGTACAGACGGACCCCATCACCATGATCGTAGCCGTGCCTGCGTTCCAGCATTCGCCAATATTCGGGCACATGGATTCTTCGCAAACCGTGCTCAGACGATTTTCGTGAACGATCTTTCGGGTCCCTGCGTAGCCGGTTCCCGATGGCATTTTCGCCCGTAGCCACTTGGGCTTGTCGCCACGCACCATCGGCTCACTGTCGCGCCTCAGTTTCACGCCATTTTTTACGGCTGAAAAGCCGACGTCGGTCTGATACTTCTGACCGCTCTTGACCTGATCGGGTTGAACAATAGGGATACCGCGGAATATTTTGTTGTCGTTGCTCATTTATATGCCACAAGCTCTGGTCGCCCAGCCGTGTTTCAAGGGGCACGCATTGTCGCATAAATCGGAGACAAAAAAATCCCGGCATAAGCCGGGAGAAGCAGGGGGAAAAATGGTAAACAGACGCCGTTAAATCAGTGCAGTCTCGACCAGCTGACCAGTTTTACAGCATTTTGCTGCAGGTCAAAATTGCGGGCCAGAATGGCTTCGATGTCACGCTTGTCAGAGCTTTGCTCCATCGGGCAGTTCAGTTCAACAACCCCGCAGAACTCATTGCCGTAGCGATAGGCCTTATCGGTCAATATGAACTGCGTGTAGTACTTAGCGGACATGTAAGCAATCTACGCCTCGGCAACGCCGGTGACTGTGAGCCAGAGCACAATTTTCATATCAAAGCAGAGCAATGCCCAGAAATTTGACATAAGTCACATTCAGACCGGATTTGGCGTAATATTTCCGGCTTAGGCGACACGGTGCACAGATTTGGCTACACAGCATATGTAGCATCGTCCTCACACTGCCAATGCTTGGGCAGACCTTAAGACCTGACACAATGGGAACTGAACAAATGGTCGCTAAATCCGGACTTACAAGACTAGTTATACTGGGAATTGCCCTGCTAGCCGTGGGCGCTGCGAACGCGGAAGATGAACTGAGAAAAACATTCTTCAAAGACGCCGACGCAGCATTGGCAGCCGCCGACGCCGTCAACGCAAAACTGTACGCACCCAAGAATTACGAAAGTGGCATGAAAGAGTATCGGACCGCTGAGGACTATCTCGAACGCGGCCGAAACATCGAATACGTGCGTTCAAATGCGTCTGATGCCACACGCTATTTCAAGGTGGCCGCGGAAGCGGCAGAAGTCGCCCAGACAGCGCTCGCCCAGGCGATCAAGAGTCGTCAGGACGCTGCGAATGCAAAAGCACCGGCGCTGGCGGCAGAACTCTGGTCGGACGCACAGCAAAAGTTCGTGCGCGCGATCCAGTCTATGGAGCGCGGCGACCTGAAGAACGCGAAGCGGCGCGAAATTGAAGCCACCAGCCTGTACCGGGAAGCGGAGCTTGTCGCGATCAAAGCGGAATACCTCAGCGAAACCCGCCGTCTGCTGGCCGATGCTGATCGCGCGCGGGTCGGCAAATACGCACCGATCACACTGGGCAAAGCCAAACGCTTGCTGGCAGACGCCGAGCGCGAACTGAACGAAAACCGTTACGACACCGACTTGCCTCGAAGCCTCGCAATTCAGGCCAATTACGAGGCTAAGCACGCCCTGTATCTATCCGAAATTGTTCGTCAAGTACGCGATAAGGATCTGACAGCAGAGCAGTTGGTCCTGGCTTGGGAGCAACCGCTGCGCGCCATTGCCGGTGTCGCCGATATTGTTCCGGATATGCAGGAAGGACCCGACCGTTTGCTAGCCGAGTTGATTGCATTCTTCGAGCAAGAGGCCAGTGAGCTGCAGGCCCTGGAACAGGAAAATGCCGAGGATCAGATTCGACTCGCGGACATGGAAGAGGAAATGCGTACTCTCGACGAGCGACTCGGTGGAGCAACAGCAGAACGCGCCGCCCTGATTCAACGTCTGGAGGCACAGGCTCGGGTAAAGCAGCAGTTTGAACAGGTCGAGAAAATGTTCTCGTCTTATGAGGCTCGGGTTTTTCGCGAAAGCGATACTATTATTTTGCGACTGGTCGGTCTGAACTTCGCCAGTGGAGATGCGCAGATAAAGCCGGAGAACTTCGATTTGCTGGCGAAGGTCGAAAAAGCCATCGACGTATTCCCACGCAGTGAGTTAACGATCGAGGGACACACCGACTCCCACGGCGGCGACGATCTCAACCAGAAACTGTCTCAGGATCGCGCAGAGTCCGTCCAGAAATACATGATTAACGCGATGCGAATTCCGACCTATCGCCTTATCGCGACCGGTTACGGTGAAACCCGACCGGTTTCAAGCAACGAAACCGAGGCAGGTCGAGCGCGCAACCGGCGTATTGATATCGTCATCAAACCGAACCTGGAAAAAGAGTAAGTCTACCGGGGCAGCCCGGCGTCATGACCGCGCCACCATTTAGAGATGGTGCGCGCGGTTTTTTCGTTAACGAGATAGCCGTATTCGGCATGCACATTCAGCTTTCCATCCAGTCGAAAGTAATTCAGCAAGCGCTCGTCATCGATCCCGTCTACGAGCCCCAACTCCACCATTTCGCCGAAGTCGTTCGCCAGCCAGGGGTCTATCGCTGTGAGATCGCCGACAGCCGTGAGATTCTTCCAATACCGAATATTGCGGGGGTAACGTTCCTTGCCAGGTTTGTCGTAGCCAAGAATTCTCTTCTGCATGAACCGCTGACCCAGGGGACTGCCCATGGTCAGCAACAAATCGACATCAACCGGATCGTCATGATCGTGACTGAGCTCCCAGAGTGCCTCGTAAGCGATAACCGACCCCATACTGTGCGCGATCAATAGCACGGGACGTTCACTGCTCGACGCGCCGAGTAGTCGCACTTTGAGCAATTTCTTGATGTGGTCAGCAATTCCGTCAAGGTTTCCTTCATAACGACGCAGATCATGCAAATGCATTTCCATGCGCTCGCTCGCAAGATGCGGAATCAGGAATGGCAGCATGTCACCGAGCGTATAAATCCAACATGTCAGACGCCGCGACCAGGACGATGCCTCTGCAATATCACGGGCGCTGGCCTCCGACTGCTCTATCACCGCATCGATAGCTGATCTGTCGATGTCGAAATCGCGATGGGTACCGTAAAAATCGAATGTCCAGGGAACGATTTCAAAATTCCCTGCATGCGCTTCAACGGCATCGGCCACGGGTGCATCAACCCGACGTAACCCCCCGGCAAGACAACGCAGCAAGGCATCCCGATGAATTTTCGGTTCAGGTTTCGGTAATAGTCCTGGAACATAGATGATGAGTGGCTGCGCCATGATTTAGTCGATTCCCAGCAACTCCGGCAGTTCATCAACGTGTGCGACTTCGATGTCGGGCGCCGTGAATTCGTCAGGCCAACTACTTGCGGTGCGATTTACCCACGCTGTGCGCAAGCCCGCTTCTCGCGCACCGTCCACGTCGTACAGTGGATGATCCCCCACGTGCAGCGTTTCCTGTTTGCTTGCGCCGCCAACGCGAACGGCCATATCGAAAACCACCGCCGCCGGCTTCGCGGCGCCCGCCATGGCCGCAGTAACAACGTCATCAAACAAGTGCCGTATCCCGATAATCTCGAGATTCGCGTTGCCGTTGGTTACTGCGATGAGTCTGAATCGCTCGCCGAGGGCCTCGAGTGCCGGAATCACCCCGGGGAAAATATCAACATCGTTGCGAACTTCATCAAACACGTTGAATGCGTCATCGATAAAGTCTGTCCCATAGCCCGCTGCGACGCCGATTCTTCCCAATACCGTGTGACGAAGAAATGTCAGATCGTGCGCACGATCAGCAAACTCGATGACGACCTGTGCTCTGATCTCGCGCAAGTCGGCTGGAGTGTGCATTTCAGTGATCCGTGGAAAATTCTCTGCGAGCCACTCGTACAAGCGCTTTTCGGCGCGCCGGATCACCGGGTGAATCTCCCAGAGCGTGTCGTCGAGGTCGAGTGTAATTGCGCGGATATTATTCACAGTTGCCGTCGATGCAGGTATCAACGACTATTGTGGGTTCAATCCCCGCTCTAGTCCAACGATGCGAAAGAAAACGGAGCTAAACCATGAAATATCTGCACACAATGGTCCGCGTTACTGATATTGATGCGTCACTCGACTTCTATTGCAATAAGCTCGGACTCCGCGAGCTGCAGCGCTACGACAGCGAACAGGGGCGATTTACACTGGTCTTTCTCGCGGCGCCTGGAGATGACGAGGCGCAGGTTGAGCTCACGCATAACTGGGACCCGGAGGAATATGATGAAGGCCGAAATTTCGGTCATCTCGCCTACCAGGTCGATAACATCTACGCGCTATGCCAGACCCTGATGGACGCCGGCGTCACAATCAATCGACCACCCCGTGACGGGCACATGGCATTTGTGCGCTCACCGGACAACATTTCCATTGAGCTATTGCAAAAAGGCGATTCGTTGCCGCCCGAGGAACCCTGGGTCTCGATGGAAAGCGAAGGACACTGGTAGAGCTGCCGGGCACCTGACGGTTCGTTACTCTTCCGCGCTACCGTTTTCTGCGGCGATTGCCGCGTCCAGCATTTCAATCAGTTCATCGCGGGAAAAAGCGTGTTCCTGCCTTTCATTGCGCTGGGCGACCCGGCGTAATGTTGCCCCAATCGTCCAGGCTGCTTCTCCGCGATTCGGCACAACCATGTAGCGCAGCTTGGGATTCGGATCGAACATCGCGTGTCGGATGGCTGCTGTAACTTCGTCCGGTTCTTTGTACTCGGCACGGTCGACCCGCCCTTCCAGACGGCGCTTGCCTTGACATCGAAGCGGGCCATTTCGAGAGCCAGGGTATCTGAAAACGCCTCGATCGCATGCTTGCTCATGGTGTAGTCGCCGCCACCGATCCAGGTCCCAATTCCCGAGATCGACCCAATGGTCGTGATGCGCCCTTTGCTCTCGATAATGAGCGGCGCAAACGCCTATGTGACTTTCACGACGCCGAACACATTGACGTCAAAAAGCCAGCGCATATCACTTTCGTCCTGTTCAATCAGCGGTCCGCCGGAGGCGACGCCGGCATTGTTGACCAAGCCGTGAAGACCTCAGCCGCAAGAGCTTCGGTTGCATGACGACCGATACCGGTACTGGCACCCGTGATCAGAATCGCCTTTTGGCTGTGGTCGCCATCGGCTGCCACTTCGGCGAACGTGCTACCAGCAGTTGACAGGAAGACGGAAAAAACGGCTACTTTGAGAAAGTCCGTCATGCAGCGATCTTTTTTTTGTTCGACTCACGATCCTAGCAGAGTGCCGTCACTACTTCGCCATCACCGCCTCTATTTCCTCAACGGTTCGCGGGATATGGCGTGAAAGGACAACCGGACCATCCTTTGTAACCAGCACGACGTCCTCGATGCGAATACCGATGCCCTCTTCCGGAATATAGATTCCGGGTTCTACCGTCACAACGACACCGGCCTTTAGCGGCAACTCATAGTTGCCTGCATCATGCACATCCAGTCCCAGGAAGTGACCCGTGCCGTGAATGAAATATTCGCCGTAACCGGCTTCATCCAGAATGGTCTTGGCTGTCATGTGGACATCGTTGTGATTATCCGCGCCGACACGCACCTTTTTGATCGCGGCATTCGAGGCTCTCAGGACCAACTCGTAGAGTTCCTTTTCCCTGTCCGAAAACTTGCCGGTAACCGGCATCGTCCGCGTCACATCCGCACTGTAGTGCTCCCACGCGGCACCGGTGTCAATGAGAACGAGACCCGAGTCCTGAATGGTCTGGTCGTTCTTCGTGTAATGCAAAACCGTGGAATTGGGTCCCCAGGCGAGAATCGTTGAGAAGCCGAGGAACTGCGCCCCTTCCATTTCGTAGGTGTGGTCGACGATGGATTGCAGTTGGAATTCCTGCAGTCCCGGTCGAACGGACTGCATAGCGGCAACAAGCCCCTTGCCGGTTATATCAACGGCCTTCTGTATACGTTCGATTTCATAGGCATCCTTGACGCGACGCATTTCCGGTATCAGGTCTGCCATGTTCTCGAGACTGCTGCCAGGCACTCTTGACTGACCGTCTTGCAGCAGCACCAGAGCCGGCGGTCTGTCGGAGGTCGCACTCACTATGGGGCCGAGAAATGCCGCTTTTCGGGTGCGCTGCATCACGCGTGTCAGATCACTGCCTAACCGGCCTATGCGCCGAACCTCGGGAAATCCTGTCTTCTCCTCCAGCGCATAGCCGAGGCCTTCGCGCCGACCATTCCAGTTCTCGACATCCGGATCTCGCGGCTGCAGATAGAGAATTTCTTTGTACTGCTTTTCGTCGGGCGCGAGGATTAAAGCAGCGCCGGGTTCGGATACGCCAGTCAGGTAATAGAAACTGGATTCCTGAATAAACAACTCTTCCACAACACCACCACCTCGGTGAGGTGCTCCGTAAAGAACTGCGACCCTGCCGTCCAGCTTTTCCATCAGCGCTTGTCGTCGCGCTTTGAACACCTCTGGATCAACGCTTGCCGCCTCAGCGATACCGTTAAGAGAGAGACTCAATACTAAAAACAGAATGAATTTTTTCATGCTTTATGGGCCGGTAACTATGCAAGCGAGTCATGGTGCCAGTTCTTTGGGCGCAGGGAAACACTAGCCCCTGAGTGAGGTCCGGCATCCCTTCTGCTACGATCCCGGTTCTGATAATTAGAACAAGAGGGTCGTAGCATGAGGGATTTTTTCAGGTTGGCGGCGATGTCAGCCGTGTTATTCGTTACCAGCGTCAGTCTCGCCGACTCACATTCTGACGGCGCCAGCCACCAAAAGGCGGTATTGATCACCGGCGCCAGCACGGGCATCGGCCGGCATGCTGCCGAAGCTCTTGCGGCTGAGGGGTATTTTATCTACGCCGGCGCCCGCAAGCAGAAAGACCTCGAGGCACTGAACGCCATACCGAACGTGCAGGCGATTCGACTGGATGTCACCAGTCAGGAAGAAGTTGATGCTGCGGTAGAGGCGGTCCGAAAAGGTGGGCGAGGTCTTCATGGCCTGGTTAACAATGCTGGTATCGGCTCCGCTGCCGGCCCGTTGATTGAAGCTGATGAAGCCGACATTCGATGGTTGTTTGATGTCAATGTATTCGGCGTTATCAAGGTCACAAAGGCTTTTGCGCCGCTCATCATCGAAAGCAAGGGTCGAATTACAACCATCGGCTCGATTGCGGGAATTCTGACCTGGCCCGGCGGCAGTGACTACACCATGAGTAAGCACGCCATCGAGGCGTTTTCCGACTCTCTGGCGATGGAAATGGATCGCTTTGGCGTCAAAGCCAGTGTCATTCAGCCTGGAAACTATCGATCGGACATTAGCAAATCCAACCGCGAACGACGTGGCGAACTAACTGAAGCGCAGAAAAACTCACCGTACGCGGATATTTACACGCGCCGTCTGGAAGGGCCGGTCGACCGCGCCGAGTACAAAGAGCCGGATGAAGTTACAGCGGCTATCAGGCATGCCTTGTTCGATCCGAATCCCAGAATCCGCTACATGGTCGTACCAAACACCAGAGAGGCCGATATAACCATCAGAAGGACCTTACAACGAGCTGCTGAACGAAATGAAGGTCAGGAGCACGCCTTTAGCCGGGAAGAGCTTATTGCGATGCTGGATGCGGCGATCGCCAAAGAAAACGCTACTGCCGAGGAATAATCCGCTTCGATGGTCGCGATCTGGTCGCGACTCGTACTTGAACTTCTCACGGGTAGGGTTCTTGGTCCGGCATTGTCTGCGGATAGTCGGCGCCGTCTCCACGGGACACAGTCAACAGCGCCGACTATCCGCAGACAATACCTGTTCAATGCTGCGACTGTGAGATGAGTTACATGACCGACTGTCGGGATGCTGGTGGTACGCCCATGGATTCGACTGTGGGTCGTGGAGAAGCCATGGGCGTA
>JAACFM010000095.1 GCA_009937445.1 Gammaproteobacteria bacterium
CGCTCAGATGGCTCGAAATGCCTGATTGCTACTTCAACGTAAACTTCCTTGGCGACCTCCGAGAATTCTGCATGGGTCAGACCTTGGCTTACCAATAGTCGAACCAATGGCTTGAACATCAGCGCCAGTGCGCCTCTCAAATGGTCTTTTACCGTATGCGCCACTTAAGTCACACCTCTAGCATTAATATGTAAAGTATCGTGCACCGCTAAGGTATGCAACACCACGGATGCCCCTATAAATTGGTATTTGGCCCCAGCTTTAACGGCTCACAATGCTAATCTCAACGGTTTAGGACACATCCATATCAAGTTGTCGCATGGATATTATGTAACTATTTGATTATGTTAACTAAATTAGGCGAGAATCAAGGCCGTCGATAGCAACGCGCATGACACATCCGCCATTAGAGTTGGACAGGGGGTTCAAGGTACAGATTTAGTCAGACTGTAATTTCGGACGCACAGAACCGACTAGATGCGCAATTTGCGATGCGGAGCAGTCGATTTAAGGACGGTTTCTGTCACAGAGTTCGCACAGACATATTTAAGATGCGAGTTTCGATGACGCCGAAAAGTACTCTTCGGAACAAGAAGTCACCACTTGTATTTTGCGTTCGGATCGATCTCCTCGAAGTAATATAGCCCGACCATTACAACGGGTTTCTCCGAAGGTGTTTGACCCGCATCAATTGGTGACTCATAAGCCGTAAACAAGTCATCAAATGCTACCGCCGCTTCAGATAATCGGTCGTAACTAATCCGTCTGACTCGTGAGCGATCCAATTCGCTGATGGACAGTGAGTATGTAGCGAATTGCGCATTACCCTCGCCCGGATGCGTTGTTGCCTCAGTATTTCGAGCGATGGTTGCCAATAACGGATATGCGCAATGCGCTAAGCTGGTAAGAAGATTTTCTGTACTATCCTGAGGCTGCAGTGCTCGAGACTTAACCGAAAGAGACCCATCCGCGTGTTCGTCGACAAGTTGCACGCGTTTCATTTCGGTGCGCATTGCTCCTGGCGGAACATCTCCCGCAAACCGCCTCACTAGCTCCGAAAAGGATGCTGGGCCATCAGAAAATAGTAACGTCAACGGACGTCCATTATCATCTAGAAAATCGGCCTCGGAATACCATCGGGTCAGAAGTTCAGTAATGGGGGTCGTACGAACTGTAAAAGTACCGTCATCATTTTCAAGCGTCGACCTCAAACGTCTGACCTCTTTCCGTGTAAGACCGGTCATCACCGCAACCCGAGAAATATTAGTTGGTCTGCCACGTATTCCAAATTCAGAACTACCAACGTCGACAAACACGGTTTTTACTGTTTCGGCGAAAGCTTTGTATCCAATTCCATAGCGAAGCAGAATCTTCACTATAGGACGGAGAACGAGCTGAAGTGCCTCCAGAACTTTACTTTGCTGATTCTCTTTCATAGACAACCAATATATTGATCAAAAAGTTGAATAACCAGATAAATTTCACCCCATCGGAAAGACTACCAAGTCTTTGCATACCTGTGAGCGAAGCGCCATTTGTATTATAGGGCCAACCAACAAGAAATGGGGGTTGCCTCCAGCTTTAACTCGAAATCAACTTCTCCAAGGCGGCCTCGTCCAGGATAGTTACATCAAGTCTCTCAGCTTTCGCCAGTTTCGACCCGGCCTTTTCTCCCGCCAAAAGATAGTCCGTTTTGGACGAGACACTGCCAGTTACCTTGCCGCCCGCTTCCTGGATAGTCTCTTTTGCTTCGTCACGAGTTAATGTTGGCAATGTTCCGGTAATAACAAAGGTTTTTCCGGACAAGGCGCCGTCCTTGGGTGTTTTAACGGGATCAGACTCCGGCCATTCAACACCGTACTCCTGGAGCCGGTCAATAACATCCAGATTATGCTGTTCATCAAAGAAAGACCGTATCCGTGATGCGACTACGGGACCCACATCCGCAACGCTCTGGAGTTCTTCATCTGTCGCCGAGATAACGTTCTTCAGCTTGCCAAAATGTGCCGCCAAGCTCGCAGCAGTGGCATCTCCGACCTCTCGTATACCTAGCGCGTAAAGAAATCGCGACAACGTCGTGGACTTACTCGCCTGTATTGAGGCTGTGAGATTGTTCGCTGACTTCTCGCCCATTCGCTCCAACTCACTGAGTTCCTTCGTCGACAATTGAAATATATCGGCAGGAGTTTTGAGTCGATCGGCGGCCACTAGTTGCTCAACCAGCTTTCCACCGAAACCCTCAATATCGAGAGCACGACGTGAGACGAAATGTTTCAATGCCTCCGCGCGCTGGGCTGCGCAAAATAGACCACCTGTGCATCGGGCGACGGTCTCACCCTCCTCACGCGCAACGTGTGACTTACAAACAGGACATTTTTTTGGCAGTTGAACGCGTCGAGTACCGCTTGGGCGACGGCCAAGAATGACGCTGGCGACTTCCGGAATCACATCGCCTGCCCTTCTTACTATCACGGTGTCGCCAACGCGAACATCCTTACGGTGCAGCTCATCAATGTTATGCAGCGTCGCATTGCTCACAGTTACGCCGCCGACGAATACTGGCTTTAGCCTGGCGACGGGCGTAACGGCACCCGTCCTTCCCACTTGAAACTCAACAGCCTCGACTTCCGTCAACTCTTCCTGTGCAGGAAATTTATGAGCCACCGCCCATCGAGGCGCCCGCGAGACGAATCCAAGTTCCGCCTGCATGTCGAGGCTATCTACTTTGTAAACGACGCCATCGATCTCATAACTTAAAGCGTCACGACGCTCACCGATATTTTTGTAGAACTCAAGACAGCCATCTGCTCCAATAACGACTCGGCGTTCCGGGCAGACCTTAATTCCCCACTCCTGAAGCTGGTCTATGATCTCACTGTGTCGTCTAGGAAGCGTGCCGCCAGAAGCGACTCCAACTGAGTAGGCGTACATATCCAGTGGACGCTCTGCCGTAAGTTTCGGGTTCAGCTGCCGCAAACTGCCGGCTGCAGCATTACGCGGATTGACGAAGGTCTTTTCACCGGCAGCACGGGCCTTGGCATTGTATTCATCGAAACCCGCTTTCGGCATGAATACTTCGCCGCGAACCTCCAACCGGTCTGGATAACCATTTCCCAGCAGCTTTAGCGGAATTGATTCAATGGTTCGAACATTATGAGTGATGTCCTCACCGGTAGTTCCATCGCCGCGGGTAGCCCCTCGAATCAACACACCATTTTCATACAATAAACTAACCGCAGCTCCATCCAGTTTTGGCTCCGCAGCATACTTCAGTTCTGCCTGGTCATCGAGTTCCAGTTTGTCCAGTACCCGCCGGTGAAACTCTCGCAACTCATCTTCGCTGAACGCATTCCCGAGGGATAACATCGGAAGTTCGTGTTGGACGGTTCCAAACGCCGAAATGGGCGCATCACCGACTCGCTGCGTTGGCGAATCAGGTGTGATGAGTTCAGGGTACTCCGCCTCCAGCGCCTGCAGTTCTCGCAAGAGTCGATCGTATTCGATATCGGGTATCTCAGGATCGTCAAGCGCATGATAACGGTAATTGTGATGTCGAATCTGGTCTCGCAGCGACTCGATTTTTTTATGGAGGCCAGAGGACATGGTCACTATCTACAGAGAATGTTAGTTCAGGAAACCAGGTTGCTGAGCTGAAACTGGATTATTTCTTCACGCAAGTAACGCTCTCGCTGAATACTCAAGGTACTGCCTGATTCGTCCAGCAACTCGCCGTCAAGTGATTGTGCCAGTGTCCTGGCCGCGGCCAGCATCATGTCGAAGGCTTCAACACTGTCCATAGGTCCTGGCAGCACCAGAAACAAACTGATTCCGGGAATCTCCTGTTCCTTGATGTTCTGCAGATCGAAACTGCCCGGCTCGACGAGGCTTGCGGCGCTAAAAACAGTTTCCGACTCGTCGCTTCCATCGTAACGGTGAAAAATCCCAAACTTGCCATGGCGCAGACCGATGCCACGCATGCTCAATATCAGATCATCACCCTTGAAAGATTTTTTATCGCGGGCAACGATCCGAACAGTCACAATTTTCTGTGGTCCATTCGATGCTGGGGTAATTTCGTCTGTTTCATCGTCGTCATAGGCAGGCGAGTGACCAAGCCCATCGGTCAAATCGTCACCAAGATCAGCGCCATCCAGACTCGGTTCCAACCGACCCGGAACGATGTCATTCTCATCAGTAGAGTCTTTGCTCCGTCGGCTGTACAGATAAACACCTGCGACTACCAGCAGTCCGAAAAACAATAGCAACCAACGCAGACCATCCATTCTCGTACTCACGTAGGCGGGTTAACTTGCCGCCATCTTCACCGCTGCGTCCAGATCGACGGTTACAAGTCGCGACACACCGGGCTCCTGCATCGTCACACCGGACAACTGGCGTGCAAGCTCCATCGTCACTTTATTATGCGTAATGAAGACAAACTGAACCTTTTCCGACATTTCCTTAACGATATTGCAGAATCGCGTGACATTGGCATCGTCCAAGGGCGCGTCGACCTCATCGAGCATGCAGAACGGCGCAGGATTCAATTCAAAAATTGCAAACACCAGCGCAACCGCGGTCAACGCCTTTTCGCCACCTGACAAGAGGTGAATAGTACTATTTCGTTTGCCCGGCGGACGCGCCATTACGGTAATTCCCGTCGTGAGCAGGTCGTCACCAGTTAACTCAAGATACGCATGCCCGCCGCCGAACAATTTCGGGAACAGGAGCTTGAATCCACTATTCACGTTATCGAATGTTTCACGGAATCGAGTGCGGGTCTCGCGATCGATTTTACGAATAGCACCTTCCAGTGTAGACAGTGCGTCATTCAAATCGGCCAACTGCGAATCCAGATACTCCTTCCGATCAGACTGCTCTTTGAACTCGTCGATCGCGGCCAGATTGATTGGACCGAGGCGATCGATACGCTTGCGAATTTTCTCAAGCTTCTCAGTCCAGGTATCAATAGATGCGGCTTCATCCATTTCCTGCAGTAACGGCGCAAGCTCAAAATCTGTCTGTGCCAGTTGCTCGGCAAATCCTTCGCGACGAACCTTGAGTTCCTGAACAGCCATTTCCGCTTCGCTGACTTTCGACCGTGCGGACTCGACAGACTGATCGATCTGCATTCGCGATTGATCGAGTTCGTGTAGTTCGTTTTCTACTTTCTCAACAACCTGTCTGGCTGCTGCAAGCTCTTCTTCAACTTGCAGGCGAGCATCAAGCAGACCAGCCAAATCATCCTTATTAGCAGCCAACGGCGTCTGACTGTTCTCCAACTGTTCGCGAATCTCTTTTTCACGAGTCTGGAACTGCGACAACTGCGCCTTCATTCTGTGCAGGTTTTGCGCCGCTGATTCCTTACTGGACCGCCGACTCTCAAACTGAATGGCAATATTCTGCACGCTTTGTCGATCCTCATCAGCCTGTGCACGAACTCGCCGGAGTTCAGCACGCAATTCTTCGCGCCTGGTTTCCTGATCCTGGCTCTCCGAATTCAATCGTCCTAATAGCTCGCCCGCCTGCTCGCGAACACGTTGCGACTCGCGCAGTTGTTCCTCAGCAGCAATACGTTCAATCGCCAGTGCATCGGATTCTTCAGCAAGCGCCACTTTGCGGGCATTTGCCTGATCCATCCTGTAGCGAGCCGATTCCAGCGCGGCCTTTATTTCAGAGTATTCATTCAAAACCGAAGAAGCGTCCTGCTGCATTGTTTCTCGACGTTCTTCAAGTTGTGTCAATCGAATACGGCCGTCCTGCAACAACTTCTTGGCGCTGTCATAACGAACCTGCATTTCGCGAATATCCGACTTGAGTCGACGTATCTCATGCTCACGCGCCAAAACACCGGCCTTGCCTTCCTTATCTCTGGAAACACGTAACCAATCTTTGCCGAGCCATACGCCATCCGCCGTAACAACTGATTTGCCGTCCGCCAATGACTCCCGAATGCCAAGTGCCTGATTCAGGTTTTCGGCGACGACCACCGCGGAAAGAATCTGTGCGATAGCAGCGGGTGCTCTGCGCGCTTTTTCTGCGAGTGTGTTGGCAGTATCGAGCTCAATCTCGTCCTTCGACTGTTCTCTCAAGATAGTGACTTTGCCCGTTCTCAAGCGCCCGATAGTCTCAGTGACCGGCGTAATATCGCTGACACATACGGCCTGCAAATAATCTCCCAAGACCGTTTCGACCGCTTTTTCCCAGCCGCTCTCAACGTCCAGCTTTTGAGCTACCCGGTGGTTCTCCGCCAAGCCCGCGCCGTCCATCCAGATTTTGATGCCATCATCACCCTCGCCCATCGCCGCCTGCTGCAACGCCTGCAGTGAAGCAAACCTGCCTTTTGCGTCCTGCAGCGTCGAATGTCTTTCGTCGACAAGGTGGGTCAGCTTTTGATCCTGCTCCCGCAATTTGCGAATTTTGTCGGCAATATCCGTCAGGTGTCGGTCAAACTCATCTCGTGCCTGACTCTTCCTGAGCTCTTGCTCCGTTAGCTCGGCATGCTTGGCTTTGAGTTCATCCGGGCTGGCATTATCTTGCGCCTCAACGATCTTCTTGCTGCGCTCCGCAAAACTCTGCAAGCGGGATTCAAGCTGTTCGGATCGGGTGCTTTCGACACTTTGCGCCTGTTGTGCATCACTGAAGTGACGCGAGTGTTTATCCCATTGCTTCTGCCACTCAGCTAGCGCGTCTTCCGCACGCTGCAACGACGCCGACGACGACTGTTCGCTTTGACGAGCCTGTTCAAGTCCCGGAACCAACTCACTCAGCGTCAGCTCCAGTTGTTCAATCTCTGTTTCATCCTGATCGATGTGATCAGCGATCTCTTTCGCGCCGTTAACGGCTTGCTCCAGATCCTTCTGTTGCCGCTCCCGCAACTCACGCGCATGCTCTATCGATTGTTCCAGACGGGTAATCTCCGAGCCGACCCTGTAATACCGGCCCTGGACTGCGTTGAATTCATCCATACGCTCAGTTTGAAGCACTCGAGTTGCCTCAAGCGATGCTTCGAGGCTTCGCTGTTTTGCAATCGCCGCTTCCAGATTCGTCTTTTGTGCTGCAAGCCGGGTACCTGCTTCACCTCCGCGGTCGGCAAGTTCCCTGGTCCGTAGCGCCAGCAATTCTGCAGCCGTCCGACGTTCATCGTTCTTGTAACGGCCATAACGCTCAGCGGTCTTCGCTTGACGGTCGAGGTGTTTGATCTGCTTTTCGACTTCGTCGAGTACATCCAAAAGCCGATCCAGGTTCTCTTTTGTGTGCTTTATTCGATTGGACGTTTCACGACGGCGCTCTTTGTACTTTGAAATGCCAGCCGCTTCTTCTAGAAATACCCGCATTTCTTCCGGTTTGGCTTCGATCAGCCGCGAAATCATGCCTTGCTCGATGATGGAATAGCTGCGAGGCCCCAATCCAGTACCAAGAAAGACGCCGGTAATGTCCTTACGGCGGCATTTTGTGCCGTTCAGGTAGTAACTCGAAATACCATCTCGACTCACCTCTCGTCGAATGGAAATCTCGGAGTATTTGGCATACTGACCTTCAAGCGTCGTATCAGTGTTATCAAACAGCAACTCGACAGACGCAGCGCCGACCGGCTTACGAGAACTGGATCCATTGAAAATCACATCAGTAATGGAGTCACCGCGCAGCCGACTAGCTGAGCTTTCACCCATGACCCATCGCACAGCATCGATCACGTTCGACTTACCACAACCATTGGGACCGACTACGCCAACGAGGCTACTCGGGAAGGTAATCGTTGTAGGGTCGACGAAGGATTTGAAGCCAGCGAGCTTTATCTTGCTTAATCGCATTGGTGGTTAAGGCCGGTATCCCGTCAAATCGGGCTAGTGTAATAGAAAATCGGGCATAAAACCCCCCATTAGAATAAATGAGACAAAAAAACCAGTCCCGCCAAGCCCAATGCTGCTGCGGTCTTGGGGCCATATCGAACCTCATGAAAACCCCATGAAAAATAGGGCTTCCCTGACGCGTCAGGCAATGTATAATCCCGGCCTTTTCTCTCCCCGGCAGGAGTCAAAAGATGCCAGCAAAGAAAACCGCGAACAAAAAGCGCAAGAAAGTGGCAACCGCACGTAAGAAGGTTGCTTCCAAGAAGTCTGTAACCAAGAAAAAGGTCGCTGCCAAGAAGTCTGTAACCAAGAAAAAAGTCGCTGCCAAGAAGTCTGTAACCAAGAAAAAGGTTACTGCCAAGAAGTCTGTAACCAAGAAAAAGGTTGCCAAAAAGAAGGTAAGCAAGAAGAAAGCGCCTTCCAGGAAGAAAGTCATCAAAAAGAAACTCTCGAAGAAGAAAGCGCCTTCAAAAAAGAAGGTCGCCAAGAAATCGGTGAGCAAGAAAAAGCCAGTGGCCAAGAAGAAGGCAGTCAGCAAAAAGAAACCTGTTGTTGCCCACAAGCCCGTTGCGAAAAAGAAGACACCGATTAAGAAAAAGGCGCCGACTCGACGAGCCAGAACCTCAGGTGATGCGCTCTCCGGACCCATTCATGGCATCAATCCTTACAAGCCTTCCCGCGGTGAGGAATATATGAGCAATGAACAGCTTGAGCATTTCCGAGAGATCTTAAATGCCTGGAAGAATGAGCTGATGTTTGAGGTCGACCGAACGGTTCACCACATGCAGGACGAGGCTGCCAATTTTCCTGATCCAAATGATCGTGCCACCCAGGAATCAGAGTTTGGCCTGGAACTCCGGACCCGCGATAGGGAACGCAAACTGCTGAGAAAGATCGATTCGGCTTTGGCACGACTCGATGATGGCTCCTACGGTTTTTGCGATGAGACCGGCGAAGAGATCGGGCTGAAACGTCTGGAAGCTCGGCCGGTTGCGACACTGAGTCTCGAGGCGCAAGAACGCCGGGAATTGGCGGAAAGACAGTACCGCGACAGAGATGACCGGTATCGGTAAACCGGTCATCTAATGCAGACGCGCGATCCGATTCCTTATGTCGGGCGGTTCGCGCCGTCTCCAACTGGCCCACTTCACTTCGGCTCACTCGTAGCCGCTGTTGCCAGTTACCTTCAGGCCCGCACAAAGAATGGCCAATGGCTGCTGCGGATCGAAGACATTGACCCACCGCGTGAGCAACCCGGAGCCTCAGACGCGATAATAGAGGCGTTGCAGTGTTATGGATTCGTCTGGGATGGCGATGTCATTTATCAAAGCAAAAGTGACGCTGAACATCGGTCCGCGCTCGAATTACTGATCGATCAAAACCTCGCATACCCTTGCAGTTGTTCCAGACGCGACCTGGCCGACGCACCGAGGGGTCCGTTGGGGATCATCTATCCTGGCACCTGTCGAAATGGCTGCAACAAACAGGAAACCGCCATTCGACTGCTCACTGACGACAAAGCCATTGTGTTTGCCGACGCGCTGCAGGGAACCCAGTCCCATCGGCTTGAGAGTGAATCAGGTGATTTCGTTATCCGGCGCCGTGACGGGTTAATTGCTTACCAACTGGCCGTGGTCGTCGACGATGAACTTCAGGGCGTAACGGAAGTGGTGCGAGGGATCGACCTCATTGATTCGACGCCGCGTCAGATCTACCTGCAACGCTTGCTGCAATATCGAACGCCGAATTACATCCACATACCCGTCATCGTTCACGCCAACGGCGACAAGCTCAGCAAACTGACGGGCGCGCCGGCCATTCCGCTCAAAGCGCCCTCCAAAACCCTGTGCGCGGCACTCCGCGCACTTGGGCAAGAGCCACCCGCGTCGCTGGCATCCGCAGCACTGTCTGACGTCTGGTATTGGGCGCTAAAAACTTGGCAGATGGAAAAGCTTTTGGGGTGCAAAACGAGGGTTAATACGTCTTGACAAGCAGGCCTGCGTACCATAGCTTGAAGTCTGCAACGGGGATACGCTCCCCCGCCCCCCGCTGCAAAAGCCTGAAGGTGTAAACACACCACGGCAGGCCCTCCGCGCAATCGGAGGGCCATTTTTTTTGCCTCCAACATGCGAAATGGAAACGTGGCAGAATCGCCACAATGACTATCGAAACACGCGATAAGCAGGTCATCAAGAGTCGCTTCAGGGCTGCGAACTGGCTCAAGAACCCGCATGCTCAAACGATGTTCCCAAGCCTTCCCTGGGCGTGGCCGTCACGCCCAAAATTGCGGCGTGAAACCCTGGAACTCCCGGATGGCGACGCTACCGCGGTTGACTGGCTTGTCGAAGGTGATTCACTGCCTGATGCCGCACCGCTGTTGATCATCCTGCACGGCCTCGAAGGGTCTGCCGAATCGTCATACGCCCGAATGCTAATGGAGTCTGTCCTTGATCGCGGGTGGCGCTCCTGTGTGTTGCATTTCCGCGACTGTGGCGACTACCGAAACCGCTTGCCACGCCGGTATCACGCCGGTGAAACCAATGACCTGAGACACTTTCTCAACCAGGTACAGAGCAGTCGGGAGGTCTCGGGAAACCCCGGCCCGTTGCTCGCCGTGGGCTACTCATTAGGCGGAAATGTGCTCTTGAAGTACCTGGGGGAGTCGGAATCGGAGACTCCATTGGATGCAGCTGTGGGGGTCTGCGTTCCACTGGATTTACACATCTGCTCGGAAGCACTGGATACAGGCTTTTCAAAGCGTTACCAGTCTTACCTCTTAAAACGGATGAAGAAGTCGGTGTCTCAGAAGTTTAACAAACACACCGCAGCATTCGACTGGGAATGCGCCATGGCGGCGAGGACATTCGCCGAGTTCGATGATGCGGTTACGGCTCCGCTGCATGGTTTTGATGGTATGAAGGACTATTACGATCGCTGCAGCGCCAAGCAGTTTCTACACCGAATACAGCGCCCTGCGCTCATAATCAATGCGCTGGATGACCCTTTTATGTCGCCAGCTGTACTTCCCAAGGCCAATGAACTCTCCGCTGAGGTTACGCTTGAGGTCGCGGAGCAAGGCGGCCATGTGGGCTTCGTTGATGGTGGTACACCATTTCGACCGACGTTTTACCTGCCTGGGCGGATAATTGAGTTTCTGGAGGCCTACGCGGCCAAACCCGGGCTATAAAAAAAGGCCGAACCACAGTGTGATTCGGCCTTTTTCGTCTTAGCGCGTGCGAGCGCGGTCCTACTCTTGTTCTATTCGGCGTCGACTTCCTTCATGGAAAGACGGACGCGACCCTGACGGTCTACTTCGAGAACCTTGACCTTAACTTCGTCGCCTTCGGCCAGCTTGTCACTGACTTTCTCGACGCGCTCGTTAGAGATCTGAGAGATGTGAACCAGACCATCTTTGCCCGGCAGGATAGTGACGAATGCACCGAAGTCCATAAGCCGTGCAACCTTACCGTCGTAGATTCGACCCACTTCAACATCAGCCGTAATCAACTCGATGCGACGATGAGCTTCCTTACCGGATGCGCCGTCAACAGACGCGATACGAATCGTTCCGTCGTTGTCGATATCAACAGATGCGCCCGTCTCTTCAGTGATCGCACGAATAACCGCACCACCCTTACCGATAACGTCACGAATCTTCTCAGGATCAATCTTCATGGTCATGATGGTCGGAGCCCACTCGGACATTTCTGTACGAGTTTCGCCAAGAACCTTGTTCATCTCACCGAGAATGTGCAAACGGCCGTCACGAGCCTGATCAAGAGCCGTACTCATGATTTCCTTCGTAATGCCCTGGATCTTGATATCCATCTGCAGTGCAGTGATGCCGTCTTTCGTACCGGCAACCTTAAAGTCCATGTCGCCGAGATGATCTTCGTCGCCGAGGATATCGGTCAGTACAGCGAAGTCGTCGCCTTCTTTAACCAAACCCATCGCAACGCCAGCAACAGGAGCCTTCAGCGGCACGCCTGCGTCCATCAGTGCGAGGCTGGTGCCACAAACCGATGCCATTGAACTGGAACCGTTCGACTCTGTGATTTCGGATACAACGCGAATGATGTAGCCGAACTCTTCCATGTTCGGCATAACCGCTTCGATGCCGCGACGTGCCAGCTTGCCGTGGCCGATTTCGCGACGTTTCGGTGAACCAACGAATCCGGTCTCGCCTACGCAGAACGGAGGGAAGTTGTAGTGCAACATGAATGGCTCTTTGCGCTCGCCTTCGATCGCATCGATCATCTGAGCGTCACGGCCTGTGCCGAGTGTTGCAACAACGATCGCCTGAGTCTCACCACGTGTGAATACAGCGGAACCGTGTGCCCGGGGCAGCGTACCAACTTCAACGTCGATCGCACGAACGGTGCTCTTGTCGCGACCATCGATACGCGGCTCACCCTTGATGATGCGCTGACGAACGATGCTCTTCTCAAGCTTGTACAACTCACCTTTAACTTCTTCGGCAGACCATTGCGCATCATCGCCATCAGCCAATGCTTCGACTGCAGCTGATTTTACTGCGCCAACAGCTTCCTGACGGTCTTGCTTATCAGTGATTTGGTAGGCTTCAGAAAGACCAGCGGTTGCCGATGCCGCTACAGCTGTGACAAGGTCCTCGTCCGTTTCTGGTCCGACCCAATCCCAAGCAGGCTTGCCGACTTCGGCTGCCAGCTCGGCAATTGCGTCGATCG
>JAACFM010000096.1 GCA_009937445.1 Gammaproteobacteria bacterium
GTGCCTGTTGGTTCCCCACCGTTGGCGTCGTGGACTCACTGCGTGCCGGCACTCTGATGCGTGAATCTGCTCAACAGTCGGGCGCCCTCAGCGTCTTCCCGAACACTGAAGTTCTGGACATGGCGGTGGAAGAAGGCCGTATCAAATCAGTGCAGACGTCTCGCGGTGATATCGAAGCCGACTACGTTGTGATCGCCTGTGGCGTGTGGAGTCCGAAGCTGGCCCGGATGGCCAAAGCCACTATTCCCTTGATCCCCATGGTCCACCAGATGATTGATGTGGGACCGATCAGCGCTTTTGAGGCAACCGAAAGCGAGATTGAATACCCGATCATTCGCGATATGTGCGCCTTGATGTACGAACGTCAGGCCGGCAGAAACATTGAAGTAGGCTCCTACGCACATCGCCCAATCGTGCACCGTCCGGATGACATCCCCACGATTGAAGAGTCGAAACTTTCACCAACTGAACTGCCGTTCACTCTGGAGGATTTTGAGCCGCAACTCGAAGATGCGATGGAGCTCTTGCCTGAAATGCTGGGCGGCGACGATTCGGAAATTCAATACTCAATCAACGGCTTGATTTCGATGACACCTGACGGCATGCCGGTTCTGGGTGAAAGCCCGGGCGCCGGACGCATGTTGGCAGAGTGGATGGTGAACGGTGTTTCAGAAATCGACAGCCACGAACTGGACATCTCTCGCTTCTATCCTTACGCACGAACAGAGAATTACGCTATTAATCGCTGTTCAGAAGCCTTTAACAAGATGTACGGCATCGTTCATCCTGCGGAACAGTGGGAAAACGGACGCAATATGCGCACCACTCCGTTCTATGAGAAACAAAAAGACCTCGGCGCCGTGTTTTTTCAAGCGGCCGGTTGGGAACGCCCCCACTGGTACGAAAGCAACAAGCCACTGCTCGAAAAATATGAGGGGCAATTGATGCCTCGCGACAATGAATGGGATGCCCGTTGGTGGTCACCCATCATCAACGCGGAACACTTGGCTCTGCGAGAAAACGGCGCCCTCTGCGACCTCTCGGCCTTCGCGCAATTCGAGATCAAGGGCAGCAATGTGGTGAGCTACGCTCAGAAGATGGCCCTGGCCGAAATGGACGTGAATATTGGCAAGGCCGTTTACACCACCCTGCTGGACCAAAAGGGAGGAATGAAATCTGACCTCACCATGATCCGGACCGCTCACGATACCTACCGCATTATCACCGGTGGAGCCGACGGCAACCGTGACAAGAAATGGTTCACTGATCACTTGCCTGGCGATGGCTCTGTGCAATTTGCCGATCTCACCTCTGGCGTCTCAACTATTGGTATCTGGGGACCGAATGCACGCAAATGTCTGCAATCGATTTGCTCCAATGATCTTAGCAACGAAGCTTTCCCCTTTGCGTCCGCGCAGTTGCTCGACATCAACGAACTCCCGGTTTGGGCGCTTAGAATCTCGTACGTGGGCGAAATGGGCTGGGAACTTCATTTCCCGACTGAGTGTGGAAGATATCTCTGGGATATCCTCGCCGAGACTGGAAAATCTTTTGGCATTATCCCCTGCGGTATCGGCGTTTACGGCACGACCGGTCGTATCGAAAAAAGCTATCGACTCTACGGAGCAGAGCTTGAATCCAGTTTCAGTCCAGTGGAATGCGGCCTGGCGCGGCGGAACGTGAAAGATGCCGATTTCATCGGTAAAGAGGCCTACCTACTGGAACGAGAGATCGAACCGGCAGCGACCCTTTGCAGTCTTACGGTCGATGACCACAGATCGAAGAACGGTCAACAACGCTATATGCTCGGTGGCGAACCCATTTTGACGGCCGCTGGAAAGGCCATCACAGACCGCAAGGGTCGTCGCAGTTATGTGACCTCGGCCGGTAACGGTCCGTCACTCGGCAAGCATGTGTTGATGACCTATCTTCCTCCCGAATACGCCGAAGTCGGTAAGCAACTCAAGGTCGAATATTTTTGTGAGCAGTATCCCGTGACAGTTGGTGTTGTCGGGCCCGCTGCGCTCTTTGACCCGAAGAATGAGAAGATGAGGTGATTGGGTGGAAATGAATATACTGGTTTGTATCAAACAGATTCCCGATGTCGGGGGCAAAATCAAACTCAGTGACGACGGTCGTGAGATTGACTCACGGAATCTGGGCTTCACCATTAGTCCGCATGAAGAATGTGCCGTGGAGCAGGCTATTCAGATTGTGAAAGCAGAAGGCGGCAGTGCGACCGTCCTGACTTTGGGCATCGCCGATTCTGAAAATCAGTTACGTGATTCTCTGGCTCGAGGGATGAACAAAGGTGTCCTCTTGCACACGGAAAATAGCAATTGGAATGCCAACCAAATTGCCCATGCCATCACCGCCAGCATCAAGAGGATGGAAGCGGACAATGGCACGTTTGATCTCATTTTGTTTGGCGTTGAATCTGCTGACCGTGGCAATGCCCAGGTTGGAGTTTTGGTAGCCCATGCACTGGATCGACCCTCAGTAAACGGCATCAACGGCCTTGAAATCGAAGGCGATGTTGCACTGGTCAAAAGAGACAGTGATGAAGGAACAGAAAACTACGAGCTGGGCCTTCCGGCTGTACTTTCTGTCAAAGACGGGATGAATCTTCCGCGCTTCCCGTCTTTGAAGGGCACTGTGATGGCGAAGAAGAAACCCATCGAAATCATTGCAGTTGAACCTGATGACACTGGAGTTCGCTTCCTACAATTTGAGCGTACCCCGGAACACAGCAAACAAGCTGTCATATTGGGGAGAGGCCCTGAGGCCGCCGCCGATGTTGTACAAGTCTTGAAACAATTAGAGTTAGTCCGATGATTTTGGTTTTTGTTGAGCACCGGGACGGTCAGCCCGACGTAGCTTCACTTCAGACCCTGAGTTTTGCCCGAACTTTGGCCGCGCAAACTGGCGACAGTATCGAAGCCGTCGCTTTTGGTCCTGATTCTTTGGCCGACATACTCAGAGATTATGGTGTCAGCAGATACCACTCAATCACTGATGACCAACTTACGGCCTATGCTTGCGAGGCCTGGGCCGTGAGCTTGCAACAGCTGACAGACCTTCTTCGCCCCAAAGTGCTTCTGGCGCCAGGGTCGGTCAAAGGCAATGAGGTCATGGCCTATGTGGGCGCCCTGTCCTCTCTTTGTGTTGTCACCAATGTCTGCCAGGTTAGTGCTGGCAACGAATGGCGTATAACACGCTCCAGCTGGGGTGGCGGCTTGTTCGAAAACGTCCTGATCGAGCAGGATCTTGCTCTCCTGACTCTCGCGACCAATACCGTAGAGGCCAGCGAAAACGCCGTTGACAGTTGTGACACGCTGCCGTTCACACCGGCGTTGCAAACAAAACATTTTCGCGCTCAGATCAAATCGGTTGAAAGCTCAGTCGATGAGGGTATGAGTCTCAAGACCGCCCCCATCGTTATTGGCGGTGGTCGAGGCGTCGGCAGTGGTGAAGGATTTGCGGTCCTTGAAGAGCTCGGTGAAATCCTGCAAGCCGCTGTTGGCGGATCGCGGGTCACCACCAACAATGGATGGCGTGCACACAAGCAACAGATCGGATTGACAGGCAACCACATCTCGCCAAAGCTTTACATCGCTTGCGGGATCAGCGGCGCAATTCAGCATATGGCCGGGTGCAAGAACTCCGAGACCATTCTGGTCATCAATACGGATGAGAATGCGCCAATATTGTCACATGCAGATTATGGCGTGATCGGAGACTTGCACGAAATCGTTCCGGCTATCATCGAAGAACTCAAGAAATCCTGATGGATCGAAGGGGTTGAAGAACGATTAGATAAGTCGGCGGATTTGCGCATCGAGCTGTGCGGTGACCTTTTCCCAGGAGATTACAGCGGCGGCATCTACAACATTGCCGTTCTCGAGTTGATTACCGATGGCTTCTGCCAGTGAAGCAGGATCCGATGGTTTAGCCACACAGGAAAACTGCGCAGGGAAGTAACTTGCGTAGTCCGAAACGTCTGTGACCACCACGGGTACCCTGCACGCAAAATACTCCATGAGTTTGCAGGCGTTGGTCATGCGAATGATGTCTGTGTCCTTGTAGGGAATCGTCACTACATCGCAAGCATTGATCAGGGTGACCACCTCATCCTGATCCACCATGCCACGATAATCGATCCACGGTCGCTTGAGATCGGCATCACCGTAATCACGCCCGGCGAGCAGTAACTTGACGTCTCGGTCCTCTGCTCGGAGTAACTCGATCGCTGCGATCAGGTCATCAATGCCTCGCAAGTTATGGATACTGCCGAAGTAGCCTACGACAGCTTCGTTGTTGCCCAGGCCGGCGCTGGTTCTCGCGCTTTGTTTTTCCTCGGGTGCAAAAACATGACTATCAACACCGTTCTGCGCCATGACTGCGTTTGCTTGCAGAGCACTATAGGTATCGCGAATCGATTCGCTGGCACAAACCAGGAGATCACTTTCGCTGGCAGCGGTTGTCAGCATGGATCGCATGAATGGCAGCTTGTTGCTGCCAAAGTTTGCATAGTCGTCGTAAATATCGAACACCGCTTTGGCCGACAGGTGCCGGGCAAGGCGCAGGCCCAGATAACCGCAGTAACTGTCGCCGCTCGAAAACACGACATCTGCATCAGACAGGTCGAGCTTGCTGCAAAGACTCGCTGCGGAAGGCAAGCGCCAGAAAGAGCGCTTGGTCAGCGTGCGGAAGCGAACATTATCCTGATGCATATCGATTGCAGCGGAGTTCTTAAAGTCCAGTGCGACGACCTCGCAGTCGTGACCCATCTCAGCGAGAATTGTCGGAAAATAGAAGAGTCGACCGAATCGATCCTTGATGAGGTCCTTGTTGGTGTAGAAGCGTTTTACGAAAAATACAATTTTCAACTGAATCCCTTCGGTGTGGATTGCTTAGCTACGATCAACAACTTACTATCTGGCGCAACTACGACACCGGGCCAGACTCCGGAACACCACGTTGAACTGAGGTTACCAATAGAACTCGTGAGTCGCCAATCCATATTGGTAGTGACGCGTAACTTTCCCCCGTTAACCGGCGGGATGGAGCGCCTGATGCAACACTGTGTTGAGACGTTGGCGTCGCGCTTCGATGTGACTTTAATAGGTCCGAGTGGTTGCAGCGGGTTCGCGCCGCACAACGTAGCCGTCATTGAGTGCCCTCAATCGCCTTTTGGTTACTTAACAACGGCTGTTTTTAAAGGCATGGGTCCGGCAAAACAACACTCCTTTGATCTTGTTCTCGGCGGCAGTGGCCTGGTTGCTCCAGTAACCTGGTTTCTGGCAAAAATCGCCAAAGCACGCTCGGCCGTGCATGTTCATGGTCTGGATCTGGTGGTTGAAAATCTGATTTATCAAAAATTGTTCGTACCCTTTATTCGTCGCCACGATTGTGTCATCGCGAACAGCTTGAATACGCGTGACATTGCAATTGACAAAGGCTGCCCTGAAGAAAATCTTCGCGTCGTCAATCCTGGCGCTGCCATTCCGCCGCAAAAATCGGCTGATGAAGTGGCAAAGGCGCGCGACGATCTTGGATTTGCCGACAGGAAAATTGTCCTGTTCGTCGGTCGTATGGTGCGCCGCAAGGGTCTGGCTGAGTTCTTGGAGAGTGCCTGGCCAGAGATCGTAGCTCGGGTACCAGACGCGATGCTGTTGGTGGCCGGTGACAAACCCGATGACGCACTGCTGCAGGATGCCGACGGCGGCAAGCGATTGTTAAAAGCGATCGACAACACAGGTAAAGATACCGTGACGTTTCTTGGCACCGTCGGCGACGAGGTACTGTGGAATTGCTATGCGGCCGCGGACGCTCTGGTGTTTCCACTGATTCGCGTGAGCGGCGATGTTGAAGGGTTTGGCATGGTCGCGATTGAAGCGGCAGCCAGCGGTACGCCGACCGTGGCATTTCCGGTTGGTGGCGTTGTCGATGCGGTGGCAGATGGCGTCAATGGCGTGCTCGTCAATGAAGGCGACTACCCGGCATTTGCCGACGCGGTGGTCTCTATTTGTCAGGGTGGGCCGCCGGGCCGATCTTCGTGCCGAAACCATGCCGAGACGTTCAGTTGGGATGCTCATGGGCGAAATTTACTTGCAGCCCTCGATCTTTCCGTGGGGCCAGCGTGACAATGAATGTAAACATAGACAGTTCGAGCGTAGAGCAGTCTGATCTAAAGAACGACATTAAGTTTTCTATCGTTACGATATCGCTAAACTCAGAAGAAGACATTGAGACGGCAATCGTCAGCGTCGCGGATCAGACCTACAAGAACAAAGAGCACATCATTATTGACGGCGGATCGCAAGACTCAACCGTCGATATAATTAGAAAACACAAAGAGCACCTGTCGTATTGGGTATCTGAGCCGGACAACGGTATAGCTGATGCGTTTAACAAGGGGATTGAACAGGCGACCGGGGACTACATTCTGTTCATTAACTCAGATGACTTCCTGATAGATAAAAAAGCCTTGGAGTACATCTGTGACGCTATACAGGATCAGGTCGACTATTATATTTTTCAGGTAATGTCGATTCTTCCGGACAAGACCCGCAAATTGATGCCAAACAGAAATTTCGGCTTATCGACCTACTTCAAAATGGGTTCATGTCATCAGGGTCATGTGATATCGAGAAAGTTATTCGAAAAGTTCGGGGCCTATGACAACTCATTCAAAATTGGAATGGACTACGATTTCGTATTACGCGTAATGTCGCAGCGCGTTAAGTCCAGATCGGTTGACGTTCCAATCTCATGTATGGGGCAAGCTGGAATTAGTTCTAGAAAAGACTGGGTCGGACTGAGGCAACGTTTTATGGACGAGCGGAAGGCACATAAGAAGAATGGTGCCAATACGGTGCTGAAAGCGATTTATCCTCTTTATTGGTTTGTTTACCTCGCCTATCGAAAAGCAGTCTATTTCGCCACCAGGCTGTCTAGCTCTGGTTAATATACATATGTCGCACTAGGCCTTAACAACACAGCGGTGATACACCTGGTATTGCCAACGTAACGGCCAGATTGCGAGAAGCAGCGCTTGCGCGGCGCGAAACGGCCACATGTAAATCTTGCCCTTTTTTATCCAGCTGAAACTGATGACGTGCAGGTCTTTCCAGCGTTCTTCAACCGCCAGACCGCCATCGTTGAATATTTGGTCCCAGCGCTCCAGCGTACGTACGACTTCTTTGGCATCGACCTGGTAGGTGCCGCCAAAAAAGCCCAGCCTGCGCGTTAGAAAATCCTTGTTGGGGACCAGTAAAATTATCTTTGCATCGGCTTTGGCAACGCGCGCCATTTCCTTGAGGCTGCTGACAGGATCGACAAAATGCTCGAGTGATCCAAGACAGGTGATGACATCGAAGGTGTCGTCGTCGAAAGGCAGGGACTCAGCTGGCTGCGCGAAAAACGTGCCGCGCGGAAGTCGCTCTTCGCAGATAGCAATGGCCTTCGGCGAGAGATCGACACCAGAAACTGCGCACTCATGGCTGGCACATGCCGCAAGCCACTCGCCGGTACCACAGGCGACATCAAGAACGTTGGCGCCTGCGGTGATTTTGAGGCGATTGAACAGACGAAAATAATGCCCCGGAACGTGGCGAGCATTTTCCGCGGTCGCGTCAGCGTAATACACCGAGTCATAGAACTCTTTGATCTCGTCCTGATTAAGGTCTTGCTCGTCGCTCAATGCTTCGCTCGCGTAGCTGAATTGGGAGTAGCTTACAACAAAGCGCCCCCAGTGGCGCTAGCTGCTCATCTCACGCATTCTCAGGCGATAATCGGTTGCGGGTCATAGGTCTGAAGATTCTGCTTCGTCAGGGAGAAACCTGATGAAATAGTGAATTCCTTCAACGAAGCTCAGTATCTTCAACCCAAACACAATCCCGACCGTTCTGTTTGGCGGAGTACAAGGCCTGGTCGGCTCGATTGATAAAGGAATCGATGTCATCAGTATCACGGGCCAGAGCAATGCCGAGACTTAAGGTCACATTGACCGTTGATTCACCAACATGCAAAGGATGCTCGCTCACTTTCAAACGAATTCGCTCTGCGATTACCGTGCTTTCTTTGATGTCGGTATCCCGCAGTATTAACAGAAACTCATCGCCGCCATAGCGGCCAACCGTATCGGATTTTCTGGCGCCCGCTAACAATCGGCTTGCTACACCGCACAACACATCGTCACCGACCCTGTGTCCGAGCGTATCGTTGATGGGTTTGAAGTGGTCGAGGTCTGCCATTATCAGACAAAGCGGTCGCGACTCATCTCTGGCGTCACGCAATGCTGTCGTTATTGACCTGAAAGAAAATACACGACTGCTCAAGCTGGTTAACGAGTCGGTGATCACTTGTCGACGCAGAACCTGTTCTTCATCGCGAACCGATTCCACAGTGTGTTCGAGGTGGGACACTTCATCGTCGTGGTAGGCCTCGATCGCGAGTGACATATCCAGAGCCGTAATCTTCAGAATAAATTCAACGAACGCATCATATTGCTTCTGCTCCGCCCGAATCGATTCCGGGATGTATTCCATCAACAAACTCTGCAGCACCCGGTAGGTGCATTGGTAAAGTCGCAGGGATACACCGGCGCGCTGATGCGCTAGCCCGATCCGAAGCCGATCGTCAAAATACTCCTGGCGCTCATATCCCGCTGCCAGTGTCAGAAGGTAGCGACGATGCACGTCTTTGAGATCTACGGTTGTTGAGCTGGAAGAGATTACGATATGAAATTCGTCGAGTTGGCTGAGCGCCTCATGAAACCTGTCAACTATCGCCGTGACATTTGGCTGTATCACTTGTCTCTGGAGTTCGGCTGCAAACCTGCCATTCTCGCGTCCCGACAAGCCGACCAGATTTACGTGCGCGTTGATCCTGCTCGGATCATATAGCAGTCGGTCGCTGGTCTTCGGATCCACGTACTGTTAATCCTGTCGACGGGAAATGTAACTCTATCGGCTTATTTGCTGTGCGGTAATAGGTATAAACGTCGATCCTAACGGCCGAGGCGGACCAGTTGATTTGTAACCTATTGCGCTGCGGCCAGCTATAAGTATGAAACCATCTCTGGAATCCACTGTTATGCACAATACATTCTTCAGGAAAAGCCTGATCGCCGTTATTGGCGTGTTTGTAACGTCGGTAGCGTGCGGGCAAACGCCGCACGGCAGCTACGAAGCGCTGTTTCAGTCTGCGATCAAAGCTATCACCTGGGATTTCCAGGACGACTGGGCGTTCACGCTGACGTCGTCGGGTCAAGACGGCGATCGCGTGGGCCGGTTCGACCCAAGACAGCCGGAAGACGAACGCTGGACATTGATCACGATCGACGGACGTCTGCCGACGAAAAAGGAGTTGGCCGAATACGCCGAGAATGACCATCATTTCGGTGACGGCGACAGTAATGACGACGACGGTGACGACAACGCGATTGATATGGTCGAACCCGGTACCCTGCGGCTCGTCGAAGAAACCGATGACTACTGGCTGCTGGGCTTCGTTCCAACCGATGACGATGACGACGATGTCGGACGCAAGGTCCTCGAAAGCATGCGGGGTACGGTCAAGATCATCAAAGACGGCGGGTACCTCGCCGACATCAACATTCATAACGAAAAACCGATCCGGCCGAAGGTCGGCGTGAAGATGAAAAAGTTCCTGATGCACATGAGTTTCGGCCCAATAGCCGACGATGGCCCTGTCGTCATGCGGTCGATGGACTTTGCCATCAAGCTCAGTGCGTTCGTGCTGGTGCGAGTCAACGAGGCCGAGTCACTCGCGTTCTCGGATTTCGAGTACGCGGGCGAGTCTCTGCGGTAAATGGAACAGGAAGGCTCATTTCTGTAGGCTGTCTCGTCAGACTGCAGCACTCAGGACCAAAAATGAAACATCAGATTCTGCTACTACTTGTATCGGCAATACTGTTCGGCTGCACGTCTGATGCAGACGACCGTTATAACGTCGACATCCGTTGGACAAGTTACGGCATTCCGCACGTCAAGGCGGACGACTGGGGCAGCCTCGGGTATGGGTTTGCTTATGCTACCGCCACTGACGGTATCTGCGTGTTTGCGCGCGAAGTCGCCAGAGCGAACGGAACGCTATCAGCCGACTTCGGTGCGTCCGACGAGAATCTCGCCAGCGACACGTTCCATCGCGCGATTATCACCCTCGAAAGGGTGCAAAAGAATGCCATGGCCATGTCGGAAAACATGCGCAGCTACAGCACCGGTTTTGTCGCCGGCTACAACCGATTTGTTGATGCCAATCGTCAGAATCTCCCTGCTGCCTGTGCCGGCGAGAAATGGGTGCGACCGATCAACGAACTCGAAGTCGGGCGAATGTTCGTGGCTTTCGGTATTCGCTACGGTGCCGGCAACTTCACAGCCGGAATCGCCGCAGCAGCACCACCGGGTGAGCCGGTCGCTGCGGTACAGCTGGATTACGATGTAACGCCGGGGATCGGTAGTAACGCGATCGCGCTGGGCAGCGATCTTACACAGTCGGGCAAGGGCATCCTGTTTGGAAATCCACACTACCCGTGGCACGGTCCGGCACGTTTTCACATGATTCACACGACGATTCCGGGCGAGCTCGACACGATGGGTGCGAGCCTGTTATCAGGCAGCTTTATCGTGATCGGATTCAACAAGGACGTCGCCTGGACGCACACCGTATCCACGGCGCTCCGTCTGACGCTGTTTGAGCTGGAAATAAACCCGGAAAACCCGATGCAATATCGCTATGGCGACGAGTACCGCGATATCGAAATGATCCAGGTTGCGGTGCCGCTCGCAGAAGGCGATAGCCAGCAAAACGTCTACATGACGCATCACGGACCTGTTCTCGTCAGTGAGCAACTGCCATGGACGAAGACGCGCGCTTTTGCCGTGCGCGACGCAGTCCTGAACAACGACGCGGCATTCTCGACCTACGAGGCAATGCAGACCGCGACATCAGTAGCCGATGTCGAAGCAGCGATCAGCAAGCAGGGAGTTTACTTCGTCAATACGATTGCTGCCGATCGTCACGGCAGCGCGTTTTACGCCGATATATCGTCAACGCCGCATCTCAACATGGACATCCTGACGAATTGCCGCCGCGACGTCACAGGTTTACCGTCGAGCCTGGTCATACTCGATGGCTCGAATCCCGAATGTGACTGGCGGGTTGATCCGCGCAGTACCGTCCCTGGAAATTTGCCAGCCGATGACATGCCACGTGCAACCAGCACGCGCTATTTTACGAATTCGAATGACAGTTACTGGCTTTCCAACCCCGATGAACCGCTCGAGGGCTACCTGCCAACGATCGGGCCGGAAAAGACAGCACGCAGGTTGCGTACCCGCGCCGGCCTCGTATTCCTCAATGAACGCCTGGAACAGGGCGGCAATCTCAAAGCCGACGATCTCCAGTCAATCCTGCTAAACCATCGGCACTTTGGCGCGGAGCTGCTGCTTGACGACGTGCTCGCAATCTGTGACACCGTTGACGAAGTCGCGATGAGCTGCGACGTGCTTCGCGAATGGGACCGCACGGCGAACACCGACAGCCGTGGTATGCAGGTCTGGACGGAGTTCTGGGAGACCGCGCGCCACATCGACGGTATCTACGCTGTTGCATTCGACGCGGATGACCCGGTCAACACACCTCGCGGGATCGCAACCGACAAGCAGGCCGTTCAGGATGCCGTTCTTGAAGCACTGGTAGCGGCGCAGCAGCGTCTGCTGGATGCCGGCATCGAGCTAAGCGCAGCGTGGGGTGATATTCAGTTCGCAGAACGCAATGGCGCCCGGATTCCGGTGCCTGGTGGGCCCGGCCGTCACGGCATGTTCAGCTACATCAACACGGATTTCACAAAAGCCAAGGGCTATACGCCGATCCTTCACGGCAACAGTTATGTCCAGGTCGTGACCTGGAATGAGAACGGTACGCCTGACGCGCGTGGCATCCTGACCTACTCACAATCGCCTGAACCGGACTCACCGCATTACTACGACCAGACGGAGCTTTATGCACGAGGCGAGTGGCTGCAACTTCCGTTCACCGAAACAGAAATATTAGCCGACCCGAATCTGCAGACATTGACTTTGGAGGATAACTAGAACCGCGCTCTCAGAGAGTCTCGGAGTCAGACAGCCGCCGCTCTGGCGAACTCGCGATACGAGATCATTCGCTGCAGTCCCTCGTCCCACAGGCAACATCGGAAGGACGCCCTGATGTCCTTTAGCGACAGCGTTATTGTCACGGGCGACTGCAGCTCCGGAATGGCCTCCATCACCTCGGGAAGTCGATAGAACGGGATACGCACATTCAGGTGATGAATATGATGATAGCCAATGTTGCCGGTGAACCAACTCATGACTTTACCCAGCTTCAGGTAGCTGGAGGACTCCAGCGCCGCTCGACGACTTGTCCACGTCTGGGTTGGCAAGACTCGCATGTTCTCGAAGCTGTGTTGAGCGAAGAACAAGTAGCTGCCTAACATCGAAGCGATGGTCATTGGCAACAAGACAACGAAAAATGCAACATCAAACCCACCCAGAACCCACAACACCGCAATCAGCGTGCTATGACCGAGCAGTACAAGCAGCGAATCCCAGTGCCGTGCTGGATTCCGCAAAAATGGCAGTACCGTAACGCTCAAGAAAAATATCGTGAAGTAGCCTGCCAGAATGGTCAGCGGGTGACGCTCAACCCGATAAGCGATGCGTGTGGCGAGAGATGCGTCGCGCCACATTTCAGTGGTCATCAAAGTAAAGGCGCCAACGGCGGCGGCATCAATATTGCCGACATGTCCATGGTGAAAATTGTGGCTGTTTTTCCACGATCGCGGCGGCGTGAGTGCAAATACGGAGTACAGGCGGAACAACCACCGTGCGGGTCGAGACCGAGACAAAATCGCATTGTGCATATAGTCGTGATACGTGATGAAAGCACGCATCAACAACAGGGCCGACAAGATGGAGAACAACAGTCGTAATGGCC
>JAACFM010000016.1 GCA_009937445.1 Gammaproteobacteria bacterium
TGCTCATGATTCAGGCCAACATCAGCAAACGCGTACAAAATTGGCGTGAGCGGCGCGCCACTGCCGTGGCGACCATCGCTCCGTAAAGCGGTCTCTAATTCGGGAAAACAGGTAAAAAAAATCAATCCAAATTGCTTTCTCACGCATCTAATAGTCAAGTGATCGGGATGATCGCTTGAAGTAGATCGCTAACTCATTGTTTCTATTGTTGGTTTTAATTAGGCAGTAAATTTGTGAACTACGTGTTGCGTTATACCGATCTAGTGTTATACTTAACTACAACACTAAAGAGATAAGCCAGAACGCCATGAAAACAAAAAACCTGTTTCCAGCCACCCTATTTGCTTTGACGCTGTCCAGTGCCGCCCTTATATCCGCTTGTGGCACTGGTGTCGCGAGCGTTCCAGACGCCGAGGCCATCGAGGCAGCAACGCCAGTGCCGGTTGAAACGGCGACACCGTTCCGCTCCGACATTTACGCAACGTATTCAGCCAGTGCCTCTATTGCTTCGGACGCTGATGCGCCTGTGACCGCACGCGTCGCTGGAGAAGTTGTAGAGTTGCTCGTCGAAGAAGGCGATCGCATCAAAGCGGGACAGGTACTCGCGCGTCTGGACGGCGAACGGCTGCGTCTGGAAATGCTGGCAGCCAAAGCGAATCTCGATCGCGCGCAGAGGGAATACCAACGGAATATCGACTTGCATGAGCGCGGCCTGATCAGCTCCGCATTATTTGAAGGACTGGAATATGATCTTGCGTCACTGAAAGCCACTCATGATCTAAAGCGCCTCAACTACGATTATTCCAATATCAGAGCTACCATCACCGGCGTTGTGTCATCGCGCAATATCAAGGCCGGTGAAAGCCTCACCGTCGGCCAGGTTGCGTTTCGAATTACCGAAACATCAGAACTCATCGCGTATTTACAAATTCCGCAAGCCGAACTCGCGAAGTTCACGGCAGGTGATGATGCGACCGTCGAAGTAGCCTCCATGCCGGACAATAATTTTGCGGCAACAATCGTTCGCATTAGCCCAACCATCGATGCGCGCAACGGTACGTTTCGCGCAACAGCGGTCATAGACAATACCGACGGAAATCTCGCCCCAGGCATGTTTGGTCGATTTACGATTGCGTATGAAAAACACACGAATGCTCTGGTGATTCCGACGAATGCCCTGCTCGACGAAGATGAAGAAACAACGGTCTATGTTGTCAGGAATGACGAGGTTATTCGCCGCGCAGTTGAGGTTGGTATAGAGGAAGACGGACGCGTAGAAATACTGGATGGACTGCTCGACGACGATCAGGTCGTTGTAGTCGGACATTCGGGACTTCGCGAAGGCAGCAAAGTACTCGCTAGCGCAACTGATCTGGACCGATTCACGGGCTGATCAAAATTTCCGCAGTGGCTGCACTCAAGAAAGACCACTGCGGCAGAAGCATAAGGGGATTCCATATGAAGCTATTTCGCATTGGCTTGACTGCGTTCGCGTGCGTTTTGCTGCTCTCAGCCTGTCAACCGGGAGAAGCGGTAGAAGACGAAAAGGACGCCGAGGAAGAGACTCCTCCGGTACCGGTCGAAACCAGCGTCCCGATTCGTGGCGACATCCTCGCAACCTATACCGGCACGGCGCCGATAGAGGCGTCCGCAGAAGCCGACGTCATCGCGAAGGTTGCCGGCGAAGTTCGCGAACTGCGTGTCGAAGAAGGCGACATAGTCAGCAAGGGCCAGATTCTGGCGACTCTCGATGGTGACCGTCTGCGTCTCGAGCTCAGTGAGACCCAGGCAAGACTCAAAAAATTGCAACGAGATTTTCAACGCAACGAGGAGCTTCAGGAAAAGGGTCTGATCAGCGAAGGAGATTTTGAAAAAATGCGCTACGATCTGGAGGCGCTCCAGGCCTCTTACAATCTCGCCAGCCTCGAACTCGATTACACCAAAATTCGAGCGCCGATTGATGGCGTCATATCGGAACGTTATTTGAAACTGGGTAATACGATCAAAACCGGCGACCCGGTATTCCGGGTGACCGGTCTTGATCCTTTGGTTGCATACATGTTTGTGCCGGAAAGAGAGTTTCAACAAATCGCCGCAGGACAACCTGTTTTCATCGAGATCGATGCGTTACTTGGGCCACCGGTCGCAGCTTCTGTCACACGCGTCAGTCCGATTGTGGATCCCGATACCGGAACATTCAAAATAACGATTGAACTGAACGGTGTCGGTCAGAATATCAAGCCCGGTATGTTCGGACGCATGAGTATCATCTACGACAAACACGAAAACGCATTGCAAATCCCGCGCAGTGCAATCGTTGAGACTGCGAGTGACACCTTTGTTTTCGTCGTCGAAGACAGTGTTGGCATCCGTAAGGCTGTCGAAACCGGATTCAGCAGCAACGGAATGGTTGAAATCACCTCCGGGCTCACGATGGATGAAAACATCATTACTGTCGGTCATATAGGACTAAAAAACGATGCGAGCGTCGTGGTCATTAATGCGGCCGATGAGGACGTTGAGTAATGCGTCGCCTGATTGAAATCGCCACTGAGCGTCGCGTAACGATCATGATGTTGATGACGGCCATCGTGTTGTTCGGCATGGTATCGCTCTCACGACTGAACCTGAATCTGTTACCCGATATCTCATACCCAACGCTCACCATCCGCGCAGAGCTGACGGGCGCAGCGCCGGTCGAAATTGAGAACCTTCTGACCAAACCGATCGAAGAAGCCATCGGCGTGGTACGAAACGTGCGGCTGGTGCGGTCAGTATCACGTTCGGGTCAGGCCGACGTTACGATCGAGTTTCTCTGGGGTACCGACATGGATATGGCCGGTATCGACGTACGAGAGAAGCTGGATGTCCTGTTTCTGCCTCTGGAAGCCAGTCGTCCCTTGCTGCTGCGTTTTGACCCGTCCTCTGAACCTATCGTTCGTCTTGGTTTGCTCTGCAAACCTGAATGGACGGTGCCAGAGAGCACAGATGACCAGGGGGTGGTGACGCCAGCTGTAACAAAGCAAGACCCTGAATGTGGCTCCGAAGCCCGACTAAAGTCTTTGCGCCGCTTGGCCGAAGACCGTATCAAGACGGAATTGGAGGCCGAAGAAGGCACTGCTGCAGTTAAGGTCAGTGGTGGACTTGAAGATGAAATACAGATTCGTGTCGACCAGCATAAGCTCTCGCAGTTGGGCATCAGTATTGGCCAAATTTCAGAGCGCATTCGCACAGAGAATGTGAATCTTTCTGGAGGCCGACTGGAAGAAGGCAACCAGCGCTTCCTCGTTAGAACACTGAATGAATTTCAGAGCGTCGATGAGTTTCGCGACGCAATTATCGCTTACGTCTCCGGACAACCAATTTACCTGCGTGATGTTGCGACCGTCGAACAAGGCTACAAAGACCGGGAAGCAATCACACGGGTCAAGGGCCAGGAATCTGTAGAACTTGCCATCTACAAGGAAGGTGACGCAAACACAGTCCAGGTCGCCCAGCGTATCGAGCGTCGCCTGCAAGCTGTCCGCAAGTCCTTGCCCGAAAACTTCGAACTCATCACCGTTTACGACCAATCGACGTTTATCTCATCTGCGGTATCTGATGTCCGCCTGGCGGCCGTTCTGGGCGGATTGATCGCAATTTTTGTGCTCTATGGTTTCCTCCGGGATGCGCGAGCGACAACCATCGTCGGGATTGCAATCCCCGTCTCGGTGATCGGCACTTTCTTGTTGATGTACATGAACGACATATCGTTGAACATCATGTCTCTGGGCGGCATTGCGCTTGCCGTTGGTATGCTCGTCGATAACTCAATCGTCGTACTTGAGAATATTGTTCGTAAGAAAGAACAAGGCGCCGGCATTCTTGAGGCGGCTCAGACTGGCACGACCGAAGTCGGCTCAGCCGTAGTTGCCGCCACGCTAACGACGATTGCCGTATTTTTTCCGATGGTATTTATCAGCGGGATCGCCGGACAGTTATTCAAAGATCAGGCCTTGACGGTCACGTTTGCGTTGACCTTTTCCCTCATTGTCGCACTCACACTCATCCCGATGCTCGCATCGCTTGGCGCCAAAAGCCGTTACGACGAAGGCGATGATGGTCAGGCTGCCAACTGGTTCACACGCTCTGTTGCGTTCGTTGTGAGAATGCTCGGATATGTCGCCTTCGCCATTGGGAAATTATTCTGGATTTTATTGTGGGCACCTACCTGGGTATTGCAGGCTTTCTACAGATCGATCGCGGCTGTATATCCCGGGCTTCTGAAATGGTCGCTGCAACACCGCCCCAGTGTCATTCTTGTTTCATTAATTTTGTTTCTCTCTACCATGGCTTTGGTGCCACGGCTCGGGACAGAGTTGATCCCACAGTTTTCGCAGGGTGAATTTACAGCCAACCTGAGGCTGCCACCGGGAATGCCCCTGGCTGAAACAGATAAGGCTATTCAGTCCGCTCAGCGCGTTGCGGCAGCCATAGACGCCGTTGAGCTCAACTACTCGGTAGCGGGCACAGGTAACCGGCTCGACGCGAATCCGGTTGATGCGGGTGATAACAGCGGGGCACTTAGCATTACGCTCAAGAAGGGCTCCGGTCGCGAAGCCGAAAACGAAACCATGGCCGCAATGAGAGCCGAACTGTCAACGCTCGCAGGTGTCCAGTACGAGTTCACGCGACCGTCGTTACTGTCTTTCGACAGCCCACTGCAAATTGAGGTTTCCGGGTACGACCTGGCCAGCCTGGCCAGAGTCAGCCAGTCAATCGTGCAAGCAATGTCAAGCTCTGATCGATTCACGGATATCAAAACATCTGTCGAAAGTGGCAACCCGGAGATCCAGATTGTCTTCGATCAGGAACGCGCTGCGAAGCTCGGTCTCGCTGTACGCGACATAGCGAACAGTGTCGTTGCCAATGTTCGTGGCGAACTGGCAACCCGGTATACCTGGCGAGACAGGAAGATCGACGTATTGGTGCGCAGCGTCGACACGCGGCAGTCAAGTATCGAAGAAATTCGCAATCTGATTGTCAATCCGACCTCCGAACGCCCGGTAACACTTGATGCTGTAGCGGATATAGTGGTCTCAGAAGGACCCGCTGAAATTCGCCGCGTGGCTCAAGATAGAGTGGCTATTATCACGGCGAACCTCGCTTACGGCGACCTTGGCGCCGCTGCGCTGGAAGCTGGAAAGATCGTCAGCAAAACACCCATGCCCGCCGGCGTTAGTGCCATTGTGTCGGGCCAAAGTGAAGAAATGCAGGACTCGTTCAAGTCAATGCAGTTCGCATTGGCTCTCGCTGTGTTTCTTGTCTACCTGGTGATGGCTTCGCAGTTCGAATCACTGATTCATCCGTTTGTGATTCTCTTCACAATTCCGCTCGCTTTGATTGGCGCCGTTCTCGCCCTGTTCATTACGGGCACTACCATTAATATCGTCGCCTTTATCGGCGTCATCATGCTCGCCGGTATCGTCGTGAACAATGCGATCGTTCTGGTTGATCTGATCAATCAGCTGCGCGCACAGGGCAAGGAACGACTTGAGGCCATACTTGAGGCCGGCACCGCCCGGTTGCGGCCTATCCTGATGACCTCGCTAACCACGACTCTTGGACTGCTACCCATGGCAATGGGCTTCGGTGAAGGTTCCGAGGTACGCACGCCGATGGCCATTACCGTGATTGGCGGGCTCACCGTCTCCACACTGCTGACCCTGGTCGTTATACCTGTCGTCTACTCACTGATGGACAGAAGATGAAACATACCGAAGTTGCGTTACGCCGCCCGGTTACGACAGTCGTTGTATTCGTCGCTTTGTCTCTGATCGGATTGCTCGCGTCGAAATTGCTGCCGCTGGAAAAATTCCCGGATATCGAATTTCCCGGAATTTTTGTGATGGTTCCTTACAACGGCTCAACACCGGAGGAAGTTGAACAGCTCATTACCCGTCCGGTCGAGGAGGCGCTCGCAACACTATCTGGCGTCGAGGCCATGTACTCAACCTCCAGGGAAGACCAGGCAGAAATCTTTCTGCAATTTGGCTGGGACCAGAGTATGGGAGCCAAAGGGATCGAGGCACGGGCAAAAGTCGACAGCATCCGACATCTGTTGCCGAGCGATGTCCGTCGAGTATTGGTCTTCACCGGCTCGTTGGGCGATCAGCCCATACTGCAGCTGCGAATCTCATCAGAACGCGACTTGTCCGACAGCCATGAAATGCTCGAACGCTTGCTCAAACGACGTTTGGAACGCATTGCAGGCGTCTCACGAGTCGACCTTCAGGGTGTTGAACCACGTGAAATCCGAATCCTGCTGAAGCCGGACCAGTTAGCCGCTCACGGCATTGATATCGCCACCGTTCGCGCACTGCTGATGAACAGCAATTTCGCCGTCAGTGCAGGCAGAATTACGGCGGCAGACCAGCGCTTCAGTATTCGGCCCAGCGGCGAATTCGAGTCTGTCGATGACATTCGCGACCTGGTCCTCAATGCCAACGGCCTGCGCCTCCGTGACGTCGCGAATGTAGAGCTGCTGACGCCGGAACGAAACTACGGTCGTCATCTGGATAAGCAATATGCAATTGGCGTTGCCATCAGCAAGGCAACGGGCGCCAATTTGGTGGACGTCACTGATCGTGTCATTGCCGAAGTCGAAGAGATCGGCCAACTACCAGAAATGACGGGCATCAAGATATTCTCTTTGGACAATCAGGGTGACTCCGTTCGCGAATCGCTCGGTGATCTGCTGAGTGCCGGCGCCCTCGGTGGCCTGCTCGCCATTATCGTCTTGTACCTGTTCCTGCGGCAGGTAACGACCACACTGATCGTCACGGCGTCGGTGCCGTTCTCTCTTATGATCACACTCGGTGCGATGTATTTTGCCGGTCTGACCTTGAACATCCTGTCGATGATGGGTTTGATGCTTGCGGTCGGCATGTTGGTGGACAACGCCGTTGTCGTTACCGAAAGTATTTTTCGACATCGAACGGATGATCCGAAAAACCCGATTGAGGCAACCATCCGCGGTGTCAAGGAAGTTGGCCTCGCCGTGATCGCCGGTACCGCGACAACTATCATTGTGTTTGCTCCGATGATTGTTGGCGCGCGGACCGATATGTCGATCTTCCTGTCTCACGTTGCAATCACCATCATCGTTGCACTCGTCGCCTCGTTATTCATCGCACAAACCCTTGTGCCGATGCTCGCTGCGCGTATTGCTGTTCCACCGCAGCCAGGGTCCGGTGCCCTGATATCACGCCTTACGACTCGTTACGCTGCCAGTCTCGAGTGGATACTGCAGCATCGATGGTGGACCGGCGCGGGCATCGGCCTGGTGTGCCTGATCGGTGTGGCACCGCTGATGCTGGACCTGATCAAGTTCGATATGTTCCCTCAGGACGTCGGTCGGCGATTGTTCATGCCCTACCATGTGGAAGGACAGCATTCCCTGGAACGCGTGGAGCAGTCAGTCGACAAGATCGAGGAGTACCTGTACTCCCGTCAGGAAGAATTCAATATTCGTTCGGTTTACAGCTATTACGATCAGGGCCGGGGCGAGTCGATCATCTTGTTGACCAACAAAGAGGACGCAACGCTTTCAACCAAGGAAATCATTGCGTTGATTGAGGCGGACCTGCCACAAATCGCGATTGGCAAACCCAGCTTTTCGTTTGACCAGCAAGGCGGCGGCGATGGCGGCTTTACGATTCAGATCAGCGGTGATTCCACAGAGGTCCTGAATGATCTTGCACGTGAAATCTCCCGGTCACTGGCAACCGTGGAAGGCCTGAAAGATATTCTTAGCGATGGTGAATCCGGCAATAAGGAAGTGCGCGTCACGATCGATCGTACGAGAGCGGCGAATGTCGGACTATCGGCTGAAACGATCGCGCAAACTATCAGTACTGCAATGCGCGGCGAGAGCCTGCGCGAATTCCGCAACGATAATGGTGAAGTAGCCGTTCGCATGGCGTTTCGAGAAAGCGACAAACAAAGCATTGAACAACTTGCGAATCTGCCGCTTTACACACCTGAAGGCCGTCGGATAACTCTTGGAACCGTCGCCTCGCTACACGTCGGTCGATCGCCGGACAGCATCAGGCGCACCGACCGCCAGACTGCCGTCATTTTGTCCGCGAATCTGGATGATGAAGTTACGGCTGATGATGTTCGACCGCGCGTCAACAACCTGATGGCGAACTTTCAAATGCCGCCGGGATATAGCTGGAAAGAAGGTCGTGGCTTTGAGCGTCAGGACGAAACTGCTGACATGATGGCAACCAATATTCTGCTGGGCGTGGCCTGTATTTTTCTGGTGATGGCAGCGCTGTTCGAATCATTGATCTTGCCGTTCTCTATTATTCTGGGCTCCATCGTATTTTCGATTTTTGGCGTATTTCTATTCTTTGCTGCGACCGGTACGACATTTTCCTTCATGGCGATGATTGGCATTATGATTCTCATCGGTGTTGTGGTGAATAACGGTATCGTTTTGGTCGATCACATCAATAACCTGCGCCAGGAGGGCGTCGACAGGGACAAAGCGATCGTGATGGCAGGCCGCGATAGATTACGGCCAATTCTGATGACGGTGGCAACGACTATTGTCGGTTTGGCTCCACTGGCAATCGGCACGACTCAGGTGGGTGGTGACGGGCCACCTTACTATCCGATGGCAAGAGCAATTATCGGCGGGCTGGCTTTCTCGACAGTCGTGTCATTACTGGTGGTCCCGGCTCTGTATGTCTACTTCGACAGCCTTGCAGCATGGGGTAGGAAGGTCATGCGCACGGTCCGTAAAGGCCGTACGCACACCGTTAAAGCTTAGCGGGTTAACGATCGGATTCGCTTACGCCCTGCGACGCCAAGTAGAGCCAGCAGCCCGATGAGTCCTAGCGATCCGCCACCACCCCCTTCATTCACGACAATCGTTGTGCCAGGCGGTGTGTCACGACCAGCATCCTCCAGCGGCAAGTACGACAGTTCAGATGACTCTTGTGGACCGAAACTGGCCACGAAACTGCCGTCGTATGTGTCGAATAGTTCGATCAGCATATCGTAATCGCCCGATTGGTAGCCGGAGAGCAACTCGGTATCTATCGAGTACGTATCATCGCCTGATGCCCCGAAGATCCTGAAGTCATCGGTCGATGCGTATTCATTCCAGGGTCCGTAGTCATAACTCAGGTAGATGACAGCATAAACATCCGCCGAACTGTAAACGGTGTCTGCATCAAACGTGAGGTCAATACCGAAATAGTAGCCGTCCCTGTCCAGGTCCGAATAGAGCTCAACGCTTGCGTCGTAGATCCAGAACTCTACGTTCGGCGTTCGCGTGATCGTTTGCGATCCAGCTGCCAATGACGCTTGCTGCACGCTGCCGCGTGTCGACTTGTCGCGGTCGCCGCTAGTGACCAGCGGTTCCAGCTCATCGAGAGCAATTACACTATCGCTGCTCTGATGGATGCTCTGCCCCGCTATGCTGGAGCTGATTCGCGGTTCGGACATCTCGTCTGCCCGAGTTGTCGCGGCACCGGCCATTAGCAATAGCGCCGCTGATAAGTACCAGGTCAGATTGAACTTTCGCGTTTGAGTTTTCATTTCATGCCCTCCTGCATGTTACGACCCTATTAGATGCCCGCGTCGATGAATCCTCGCTGAATAGATATGCCTGCGGTATGACTCGTGCGATCATGTTCAGCCTGTATTCACAAAAATGAGCACACCGCCGTGCATCAGACACCTCAAACCGATCACGTAGGACGCGCCATCGCCTGGTTGCTTCTCGGTGTGACGGGCGGTCTTGGCCTGGACCTGTGCGCAAAGGAATTACTGCAGACGTATTCGCTGGAAGAGTTTGTGTTGATGCGCAGCGTTATTGGCGTTGTCATTTTCCTGATGCTCGCCCCGCGTCTGTTCGGTGGTTATCGCATGTTGCAAACGCGACGGTGGAAATGGCATCTGCTTAGAACTGTGCTGGCAACGGGCGCGATGTTTGGTTTCTTCTACGGACTTTCCAGGATGCCGCTGGTCAACGCACTGACGCTTGGGTTTACCGCTCCGCTGATGGTTACCGCCTTGTCCGTGCCATTTCTTGGAGAACACGTTGGATGGCGACGCTGGATGGCGGTTCTGGTCGGTTTCGCTGGAACGCTGATCATGCTGCAACCCGGCAGCGGTGATTTCTCTTTCGCTTCTTTCGCGATTCTCGTCGCGGCATTTTGCTATGCCAGCCAGGCGATAACCGCGAGATACCTGACGACCGAGTCTATGTTGTCCTTGTCGACATACGTTGTTGCCGGACCAATGATTATCGCTATCGGTCTAATCAACACCGGCAATTGGCTGACGCCCGATACCAAGGGCTGGACCCTGTTCCTGATCGCCGGTGGTTGCTCGGTTATTGCGTGGGTGGGATTTATCAACGGATACCGGGGGTCATCGCCGGCGATTCTTGCGCCGTTCGAATACGCCGCTTTGATCGGCGGCGCAATCGCTGGGTATCTGATCTGGGGTGAAGTACCGGACCGCTGGGTACTGGTCGGCGCTGCGACGATAATCTCTTCAGGTTTGTACGTCGTTTACCGAGAGATAGGACTTCGCCAGACCGACGCATAAATCGAGAACAAAAAAAACGGGCTAAACGCCCGTTTCTCTGTAGCTTGATGTCGCCGGGTTTAAACGTCGCCCGCAACCAGGCCGGCGATCTGTGCCGGCGTTACCTGCAGCGCGTTTGCAACGCCATTAAAGAAGTCGATTTCAAGCACGCTGACATTGCTGTCGCTACGGAATACATCGGCTAAGGCCTGAATGGTCTCTGCACAATGCGCTTCCGTCATTTTCTTGCGCACACTTCCGAGGTATTTGCGCAATGTCGATTCCGCGTACAATTCTGCGCGGGCGGCAACCCGGATGTCCGCAGAGGTGAATTCTTCGCCAGTGTGCTTTTTGAGAATCGCCCGAATCCTGTCGACCTCCACCGTTTGAATATTGATGTCAGCGTCAGCTGCTCTGGCAAGGGTCATCAGCAAGACTTCCTTGAACAGCTCGTTCTGATGATCTTCACTGACGTCGGCTCCGCCAAAGATGTTGAGGACGTTCTTGAGGTCTGCGATTGCCATGTATGTTCTCTTTGTTGGATGGTTGGCTTAGCGGGTAATAATAACCTGAAAATCAACGCCGGTTGAAGTCGTTTTTCAAACTATTTTTCTTCTTGGAATTTATGCACTTACGAGACATACTGACGTTGGGCAAACAAATAAAAGGAGGTGATCCATGTCTAGTGGGATAACAGAGGTATCTGAAAAACCGATGGGTCTGACGCGAAAGACGGAGCACCGATTCACACTTCGCTAACCCTCCTTTCAGATACAACATCTCACGGAAGGCCGCAGCAATGCGGCCTTCTTTGTTTGCAAACCAAGGCGGCCGCAAGAGCGGCCGCCTTGTTTTTCAAGCCTTGAGACTTATTCTTCTTCGCGAATTTGGCGGCGCACAGTCCCGTCGTAAACACGAGCAACATCACAGTCGATCATGTCGCCCATTATTTCGCCACGTTTCATGTAGCCACCGCCGGTAGTGTATAAGTCGAAATCCCGACCCATACCGGCATGGTTGTCATATGCGTTGAGCATTTTGAAATCGAAGTCTTGATCAGCGCCGCCGTAGGCAGGAAACAACACCCACGTACCATTGCCATAGCCCTTCTCAGCTTGATGCGTAGCCCACGCTTCCATCCCCGCAAATACTTCATCCCACTCTCGTCCTTCCTCGACATCACAGTCAGAGAAAGACAATACGAGGCTATTTGGAGTTTCGCGCTCTGGTGGCTCTTTCACTACCATAGTGGCGAACTGACTGTGTGTATCGCAGGTCAGTACACTCGCAAATCCCGCAGCGGTTTCTCCACCGTCGGCACGATAACTGTCTCTACCTGCACCCATTAGCTCAGCCGTTGGCGCCGCACCTAACCAAGCAACATCGAAAGTATCCGCGCCGTGCATTTGCGGCGTCATCGTCATCGCAAAATATTGGTCACCGCCGCTTTCATCCATATAAGCAGTCCACTGATCGACCGCTGCTTCAAGATCGGCGGGACCTTTGCCATCGTTATAGTTGCAAGTGAACGTTTCCAGCGGAGGGAAGCTTGGCCCCTTGTCTTCATCCTGTGCGAGTACTGCTGGCGAAGCGACGACAGCGAAACATGCCGTCGCGAGCGCGAGCGAAAGAGTCTTATTCATATTGTTTTCCTCGATAGTTTTCACCAGCTTTGTAGCCGGATGCCCTTAAGTATAGTCAAGGAATACTGTTTCGTTAAGCTAAGGCGATAAAAGGGGCTGCAGGGCGCGTAGAAACTCGTCAATTTCATCTATGCTGTTGTAATGCACGGGTCCAATTCGAGCCACGCCACCCGATTCGTGGATACCCAGGGTCTTTACAACATCGACTGCATAGTTGTGACCACTCCAAATGAAGATATTCTGTCTGGCCATCTCCTCTGCGATAACGTCAGGGGCGATCTTGTTGTGTGTGAATCCTACGGTAGGAACTCTGCGATCTATAGCATCATGATCCGAGATTCCCTGAATGGTAACTCCGTCAATATCAAGCAAGCCATCGATCAACCGTAAGACCAGCTTTTTTTCGTATTGCAGAAAAAGATCCATAGCCGCATGCACGTGCTGCCGCCTGCCAGAGAATTGCGGCCAGTTACCCGCATAATCGCCAGCCATCGATGATCCAATCGACGAGAAATAGTCGACGGCGGCACCAATACCAGCGATTCCTTCGTGGCTTAGAGTGCCCGACTCAAAACACCACGGTAACTCGTCCGCCGCTGGTCGAAGCTTGTAGGGCTCGAGTTTTTCCAGGACCTCACGACGCCCCCAAAGAATCCCCTGATGCGGACCGAAGAATTTATACGACGAACACACATAAAAGTCGCAGCCTATGTCCTGTACATCGGTCGCAACGTGCGGCGCAGACTGCACACCGTCGATGAACGACAGCGCTCCCACTGCACGAGCTTTCGAACAAATCGCTTTAATATCATTGAGCGTTCCGGTTAGATTGCTCGCCCCGCCAACACAGATCAGACGAGTGCGTTCCGAAATAATCTCATCCAGCTCGTCAAGGTCGAACTCGAAGGTACCCGTGTTAAACGTCAACCAGCGAACCTCGATCCCGAGGTCGCGAGCCATCATGGCCCACGGCCAGACGTTCGCATCATGGTCCATCCTCGTCAGGATAATCTCATCGCCGGGACGAAGTAGCCGACCTATAGATCGTGACAAGTGCAAGGTTAACGTCGTCATGTTCTGGCCGAATATCACCTCATCCGACGACGGGGCATTTAAGAAATCAGCCATCGCATCTCGAGCGCCCTGCACTACGGCACCGGCATCATGAGATGACGTGAAGTAAGCGCCCAGATTCGCGTTCTTCGTCAACAGACAATCTGTCATTGCTTCTGCAACACAGGTCGGGACCTGAGTGCCTGCAGGATTGTCAAAGTAGATACGGCGCATACCGTTATCTGTTATCGCCAACGCAGGAAACTGCGAGCGTATCGCTTCTAGATCAAAAGACATGAATTATTCCTGCGGCTTCCCGCCCCATTTTTCGAGATGCGCATCTCTAGCGCGCTGCCGAACTTTCGCGTGTCGGCGATTGAGATTGAGTGAATCCGGATCGCACACCTCGGCTCTGATAATGCCGAGATCGCTGGCTGCGTCGAAAAGACTCGGATACCAGCGCTCCCAGTTCGGGAGGAGTGCTTCAACTTGGTCGCGAAGGGTCATTGTCGCAATGTAACTGAGCTACAACGACAAGACAATGACGTCGTTCCTTGGTTCGCTATTCTTCCAGCAAGCGCAGACTAAGCAGTCCGACAGCCAGCAAGATAGCGCCCAGCACAACAGTCTGGAACTGAGGGATCGAGCTGCTGGCGGCGATAACGATGTCCTCCGGTATCAGGAACGAAAGATTCGCAAGCGTCATGACCAGACCGGCCAATGGCTTGAAGGCCACCGCCCCGCCTATGACAGCGGCAACCGGCAGCGTCAGCCTGCGAAACCACAATTGTCGATTGACTCTGCTGACAACCCTGGCACTGAACCCATCGTCCGCCAATGGCGGAGACTCAAACAACGACTCCAACAGTCGGTCTTCTGCGTCTTTGATTTTTTCAGCCATGTTTATGATCTTTAATGTCAAAACTATTCCTGATCTTCTGTTTACCACGAAATATTACCGATTTCACTGTTCCCACCGGCATATCGGTTGCGTCACCTATCTCACGATGCGATAAGCCGCATGCATATGACATAACCATGATGGCGCGCTCCTCTTCTGTCAGCACCGCCAAAAACTTGTCCAGATCCGTCACTTCGTCATCAGGTGCCACGTGGCTTCTGGACTCCTGATCAGCCACATGCCCAGCCGAATCGAGTATCTCTGCATAGCGTTTCGACTTGCGTTTCGACTGCAGAAAAGTCGTGTAAGCGACTTTGAGCAACCAGCCGATGAACGACCCTCGACCTGAGTAGGTTTGCAATTTATCCCATGCGTGCATGAAACAGTCCTGCGCCAGATCGTCCGCCAGCGTGTAATCACCAGAAAGCTTGCGCAGGAAATTACGCACATGCGACTGGTGTCGCCGGACCAGCTCGCCAAAAGCGGCGGAATCTTGTCCTGATACCGCCCTGGCGACCAGGTCATTGTCAGTGCTGCTGGACAACGTGATTCGACCCGCTATTCTTTGTCAGTAAACTTGTGAAGAATCAGATAGGCAGCGCCGATGCAGAATGGAAATGCCGCGCCCGCCAGTGTTCCTCTCAACGCATCGGGTTCCGGAATAGCAAAACCGACCAACACAAGCGCTAACGCCAATGAAAGCCAGATGATGCCGTATCGCAGATCCTTGTCTTTCGGTGTCCTCGGATGACCAAGACGGTCAATGACTTCGGGCGACAGCTCCTGTCCTTTATCCAGCGCCGCTCGAAAGGTTGATTGCATTTCAACTCTCGCTTTGTATCGAAACCAGAACAGCGCAACGAATACGATCGTTATTCCACCGAACATTACAATCGGGATCATTTCTTCGGTCATTTTTCTTACTCCATAATAAATTCATGAGTTGCTTTCACTGGTCAGATGCTCAACAAAGTAGTTTTGGATGCAAGATTTTTAAGTATATGTTTTCATTGGCTATTATTTCCATCTGGAGCACTCAACGTCAACCGATCTGCGGCCAGACCGTTACTTTTGGAACGCTGGTGCAGTTTGATTATAGGATGGAATACATGAGCAAGGGTGTTATTGCTGCTTCGCGATTCGGTCTCGGTGCCCGGCCCGACGACTTGAAGACCACCAAGCACAATCCCGAAGCATGGCTGCTGGACCAGATACAAGGCCCACCGCGATTGCACGACGAGATCCAGCGTCTCCCTGACTCTGCTGCCGTGCTGGTCGCGGTTCAAGATCTGCGCCGTCAGGAGCGGGAAGAAAAAAACAAGGATCCCGACGCGGCGAAGACCTATGGCCGTATTGTCCGCCGCCACTATACCGAGCAAACGAACGCACGCTATCGAGCCGCCGCCGAAACCGACCACCCGTTTCACGAAAGACTTGTGCATTTCTGGTCGAATCATTTTGCGATTTCCGCAGACAAGCAACCCATACCGGCGATTGCGGGCCTGTATGAAAAGGAGGCTATTCGCCCAAACGTAAGCGGAAAGTTCATCGACCTGCTGCTCGCAGCCGAGAAGCACCCGGCAATGATTGTTTATCTGGACAATCAGCGTTCGGTCGGCCCGGCCTCGCCGCTGGGCAAGCGGGCAAATCGCAAAAGAAAGGATCGCGAAATCGGTCTGAACGAGAATTTGGCGCGTGAGATTCTCGAGCTGCACACCCTTGGCGTCCACGGCGGCTACACGCAGCAGGACGTGACGACGCTCGCAAAAGTCATTACAGGCTGGTCGGTTGGCGGCACCAATGACCGCGGACAATTCGCTGCCGGCGTGCCTGGAACATTTGAATTCAGAGAAACAATACACGAGCCGGGCGCGCATAAAATCCTGGGCAAACGCTATGCCCAGGCGGGAATGAAACAGGGTGAAGCGGTCCTCAGAGACCTCGCGTCCCACCCGTCGACGGCCCGGTTTATCTCGACCAAGCTGGCACGCCATTTCGTTGCCGACGATCCACCTGAGTCAATCATCGACAAACTGACAACGGTGTTTCTCCGGACTGGAGGCGACCTGGCGGCCTGTTACGAAGTACTGATCAAGTCCGAAGAAGCCTGGCTCACGGTCTACAACAAGTACAAGACACCACATGATTTCGTCGTATCGACACTGCGAGCATTCAATCACAGTCCCGGTAATCCCCGCTTCATTACCGGTGCACTGGATCTGATGGGCCAGACTCCCTACCGACCAGGATCACCCGCAGGTTGGCCCGACACGGCAGCCCACTGGGGTGGTGCTGATGCGCTCTACAAACGCATCGAGTGGTCGAATACCGTTTCCCGCATTGTTGGGTCACGCGTCAATCCGGTCGATCTGGGTGACGCGATATTGGGTGACGCGTTCAACCCTGAAACACGCAAAGCCATATCCCGGGCAGACAGCCTGCAACAGGGCATGACCTTGTTTCTTGCATCACCGGACTTCCAGAGGAGATGAGCATGTTAAATCGCAGAGATGTGCTGCAGTCCGTTGGGCTCGCCGCATTAGCGGGCGGCATGCCGGGGCTGGCAGTTGCAACAACAAAATCAAACGCACGATTCGTCTTGATCGTCCTGCGCGGCGCTGTTGACGGACTCGCCGTCGCGGCTCCCTACGGCGACCCAAACTACAAGAAAACCCGTGGTGAACTCGCCATTCCGAAACCGGGCGCCTCCGACGGCCTGCTAAAGCTGGACGGACTGTTCGGCCTTCATCCATCCCTTTCGAAGGTCTACGAGAGTTTCTCTGCCGGCGAGGCCAGCATCGTTCACGCAGTAGCGAGTCCCTATCGTGAGCGTTCACACTTCGATGGGCAGGACATGCTCGAGAATGGCGGTACGGTAGTGGGCGGTACTCGCGATGGCTGGTTAAACAGAGCGTTGGCCCACGTCGACGGCGCCGCCGGCAGCGAAACAGCGATTGCGTTGGCTCAAAATACGCCTTTGGTATTACGCGGAGATAATTCGGTAACCAGTTGGGCACCGTCGAAGTTGCCCGACGCCGATGACAGCACCCTTTTGCGTCTGCAGCGCCTGTACGCCGATGACGAGTTCTTCGCCACCCGATTGCAGCAAGCGCTTCGGTCTCAGGAGATCGCGGGCGAGCAATCAATGCTGGACGCTGCTGCAAAACGCGGCAACGATGCTCAGCAGTTCGCCGAGCTGATGACCTCCGCTGCACGCTTTCTCACTACACCGGACGGCCCGACGATTGCGGTTGCCGAGCTCGCTGGGTGGGATACGCATGCGAATCAGGGCGCATCGGGTGGTGCGCTGGCCAACCGTCTGGCGGCGCTCGACACGGGACTGGGAAACTTACGTGATGGTCTTGGCGATAGCTGGAAGAGGACGGTGGTTGCCGTTGTCACTGAATTCGGGCGCACCGTTAGAGTGAACGGAACGCGCGGAACGGATCATGGTACGGGCACCGCTGCACTTTTGATCGGTGGAGCAGTCAACGGCGGAAAAGTCATCACCGACTGGCCGGGATTGGGCAAGAATGATCTCTACGCGGGCCGAGACCTGTTACCCACTACCGACATTCGCAGCGTGTTCAAAGGCGTGCTCGCTGACCATCTGGAAATTGCACCGGCGTTTATTGATCGCGAGGTCTTTCCCGACAGTGCGACTGCCAGACCACTCAGGGATTTGATTACGACTTAAACCCGAACGCGTTTGCCCGACGTTTATATCGGGCATGAAGATGTTCAATCGGTTTGCACAAACGCTGCGGGACCCGCGCTACTACCAGATAATCGTACTCAGTCTGCTGCTGATCTATGGCATCACTGCACTCGACTTCGGCATTCGGTGGCAAAACGCACTGGTCATTGTGCTGACTGCCCTCGGTATTCAATTTTTGGGCACGCACTATTCTCGCCTGCCTCGATTCGATCCGCTGAGTCCGCTGATTACATCACTGTCACTCACGTTGCTGTTGCGAACAGACGATGTGATGTTTGCCGCGCTGGCCGCGAGCCTCGCGATCGGCAGCAAATTTCTGATTCGGTTTCGCGATAAGCATATCTTCAATCCTGCCAATTTCGCGCTCGTCACATTGATGCTGCTAAGTGATCATACATGGGTGTCTTCAGGGCAATGGGGCAGTGCCGCTATCGGAGCTTTCGTCCTGGCATGCCTCGGCTTCCTTGTGCTTACTCGCGCCCGGCGCGCCGAAACGACGATCGCGTTCATTGCCCTATACGGCGCGATGCTCTTTGCTCGGGCGATTTGGCTTGATGACCCCTTGAGTATTCCTCTGCACCAGGTGCAAAACGGTGCGTTGTTGATATTCGCTTTCTTCATGATCTCCGACCCGAAAACGACGCCCAACACAGCGGGCGGACGCATCCTGTTTGCGGCGCTGGTTGCGAGCGTCGCCTACACCATTCAATTCATCTATTACCAACCTAACGGTCCAATCCTTGCGCTTATCATCTCTGCACCTTTGGTGCCTTTGATTGACGCTCTGCTTGAGGGCCGAATCTACCGGTGGGAACAACCGGCTGAGCAAAAACTCAGCCGCATCAAAGGAGTGTTCTAATGCGAATTATCGCAACTTTACTTGCGGCGGCATTGACCGTCATAGTCACCACAACGGCTCAGGCATTTTGCGGCTTTTATGTTGCGCGAGCTGACACCAGTCTTTTCAACAAGGCATCGCAGGTCGTGCTGGTTCGCGATGACGACCGGACGGTGATTACGATGGCCAATGATTTCGAGGGCGATGTCAAAGACTTTGCCGTGGTAATCCCGGTACCAACAAAGATCGAACGCGAGCAAATCAATGTCGGTGACCGTGCGATCGTGCAGCATCTGGACGCCTATACGGCACCGCGTCTCGTCGAGTACCACGACCCTGATCCTTGCATGCGCCATGACCGCTACAAGATGTCGGCCGATAATGCCTTTCCAGAGGCCGCGATTTTGGAGAAATCCAGGGAATCAGCGCGCTCGCTTGGTGTGGTTATCGAAGCGAGCTATACGGTTGGTGAGTACGATATTTTGATTCTGTCCGCAGAAGACAGTGGCGGCCTGATCGCGTGGTTGAAGAAAAACGAGTATCGACTGCCACACGGTGCCGAAAAAGTTGTCGACAGCTATCTGAAACAGGACATGCGGTTCTTTGTCGCCAAGGTCAATATTGAGGCGCAATCGAAGCTCGGCTACCAGTACCTGCGTCCACTGCAAGTGGCTTATGAAAGCAACAGGTTCATGCTGCCGATTCGGCTTGGCACGCTCAATGCCAAAGGCAAACAGGAATTGTATGTTTACGCGCTGACCCGCAGCGGCCGGGTCGAGACCACTAACTATCGTACCGTTAAGATGCCCAGCGACGTGGATGTACCTGAGTTTGTGCAGGGCGAGTTTGCCGAGTTCTACCGCGACATGTTTTCGCAGCAGGTTGTCGCAGAGAATGAGCGAGCCGTTTTCCTCGAATACGCCTGGGACATGAACTGGTGCGACCCGTGCGCCGCAGACCCATTGAGCCAGCAGGAATTGCGGAGCCTCGGCGTCTTCTGGGTTGGCGGCAAGGGCGCCAGCAAGATCGCTCCGATGCCAGCGCAAGACGTATTCGTTACGCGCCTGCATGTTCGCTACGACAATGAACACTTTCCCGAAGATTTGATGTTCCAGGAAACCGGCGATCGCCAGAATTATCAGGGCCGCTATGTCATCCGTCGCCCCTGGAAAGGCGAAGCATCCTGCGATATCAGTGACTACCAGGCCGACGTACGTAAACGTCAGGAGCGAGAAGCACAGCAACTGGCCAACCTGACCGGCTGGAGTATCGAAGACATTCGCAAGAAAATCCCGTTCCCTGACGGCACAAACGGACCGGACGACGAGCCTTGGTGGAAGCGAATCTGGAGCTAAAGTAAAGGCAGATTCAAATGCTACGCGCAGAGATGCTGCTGGTACGCCAATGGCTTCTCCACGACCCACAGTCAACGGCGTCGGCTATCCGTAGCCAATGCCGGACCAAGAACTCCACCGGTGAATTATTCAGGCGATTCGTGCTTTCCAGGCCGCTATCAGCTCAGCTTCACGTTCTGCGGAAAGGCCGGCCTTCATATTGGCCTTGCGCTCCTCACTCTGACAGTCCCACCAGGACAGCAGATTTCTTGCCGTTTCGCGCTCCGGTCGATTGTGCAGCCCCGCGGCGCGGGCTGCTGCGCCACTATATGTCCCGGCTCCGCTGTGCTCACCTGTAGAGGGTGCCCAAATGGGTAATGCCCGGCTCCCTGCCAGCTCGTGTTCATAAGCGAACTCTTCGCTGATCCACAACGGATCGACAGTGGTTCCGGTGACGGCTTGTGAGTCTTCAAGCAAATCACCCATGGTAAATTCGCCGGCCGGATCAACTGCGTTGAACACACCTGAAATACCGTGATCCACGCTGTCGAGGGTAAAGTTGGCCAGGTCATTCACGTCGATAATCTGAATGACGTCGCTCGGACTTCCCGGCCAAATCATCTCGCCGCCCTTGCGCGTGCGAATCGACCAATAAGAAAACCGATCAGTATGATCGCCAGGACCACAGACATAAGTCGGTCGTATGATGGTCAACTTATCCGCATCAATTTCGGCAGCAGCGCGCTTTTCACAAAGCGCCTTTAATGGACCGTAGGTTTCGCCAGTGACTTCTTCAATGGTCTCATCCGCAATCGTTGCAAGCGGCGAAGACTCGGTGTTGTGCACCGTATAATCCGCGTAAACAGAAACCGTCGAGGTGTAAACGTAACGATCGCAATTGTCCGCCAGTAGTCGAGCAGAGTCCTGAACGTGTCGTGGCACATAGCCGGAGTTATCCAGAACAGCGTCCCAGGATCGACCCTTTAATCCATCCAGGCCGTTATCCCGATCTCCCTTGATCGTTTCCAGATCCGGAAACAAGCTACTGTTCGAACGCGCCCGATTAAAGAGGGTCACCGTGTGGCCGCGCCGCAGCGCTTCACGCACCATGTGCGGTCCAAGAAATCCTGTACCACCAAGTATCAGGATATTCAGCGGTTTGAATTTCTTCTCACCCGCCTCTGCAATTTGCGGCAAACCTGTGACCGCAGCTGCACCACCCAATACACCCGCCTTGATGAACTGGCGACGACTACTTGTCATGATAATTTTCCGTCGTTTGCTATCGGTAGCGGTTTTGGAGCTTCTTGAGCTCGGCACTACCTGGGTTCAAACCGTCAAAAGGTAACTGTGACAATGGCGTCTCGACGTTTCCTGACAGTTCATGCATTTCAGCTCGAGACTCGTCCAGATAGAGTAATCCGGTCGTTATCTCGCCGGCATTGAAACGCTCGCGCAAATACCCGAAAGCAGACGCCCTGCTGGTCAGGTCATAGTCCTTATCAACTTTGCGCAATACGATCGTGCTGCCATCGTGCATTTCCAGAGGCATCGCCTCGCCTTCTGCATAGGCCGCTTTGATCTCGTCAGCGGGCTGAATGTAGTCGATATCGATGACGTGGTGATAGAACTGGCGAGTATGCGCGTAACTCTTGGTTGAGCCTTCATGATCATTAAACGTGACGCATGGACTCACGATGTCGACCAACGCAAAACCGCGATGCATCAGCGCACCCTTCAACAAGGGCACGAGTTGCTGCTTGTCTCCCGAGAAACTCCTCGCGATGTAAGTGGCCCCGAGACTCAACGCGGTACTGACCGGGTCGATGGGTTCCTGGTTATTAGCGTCGCCTTTCTTGGGTTTGCTGCCGATGTCAGCCGACGCCGAAAACTGGCCCTTGGTCAGACCATAAACACCATTGTTTTCGATGACGTAGCACATATTCACATTGCGACGAATGGCATGCACAAACTGACCAACACCAATGGACAGGGAATCGCCGTCGCCGGACACCCCTATGTAGGTCAGGTCGCGGTTCGCTGCGTTCGCACCCGTGGTTACCGATGGCATTCGACCGTGTACCGAGTTGAAGCCGTGCGACTGACTGACAAAGTAGGTTGGTGTTTTCGAGGAACAACCAATACCGCTCATTTTCGCCAGCATATGCGGTTCTATTCCCAGCTCGAATACAGCCTGGATAATTGCCGCTGTCACCGAATCATGACCGCAACCCGCGCAAAGCGTGGATACAGAACCCTCATAGTCGCGAGAGGTCAGCCCGAGCTTGTTCTTGGGCAGGCCCGGATGACTGACTTTGGGCTTCGATATGTAACTCATTATCGTCTACTCCGCCTGGGCCGCTCGGCCTTTTGCGATTTCTTCAAGCACCCGGTCGACCACGAATCCGGAATTGATCGGCATACCGTTGTAGTGCAACAGTGAAACCAGCTTCGTCTGGTCCGCGCCAATATCATTAATCAGCAAGGTGCGTAATTGTCCGTCCCGGTTTTGCTCAACGACGTAAACAACCTCGTGCTGCTCGATAAACTCGCTGACTTCGGCACTGAAAGGAAATGCTTTGATTCGACAGTAGTTCAGGCCGATGCCTTGTGCTGCCAGTCGATCAAGTGCCTCGGCACAGGCACCGTCACCGCTGCCCAAGGTGATCACAGCCGCCTTGTTGAATTTCGAATAACGAATGTCCGGCTTTGGGACCAGGGTTCGGGCTGTTTCCCACTTAACGAGTAGCCGGTCAATGACTTCCTGGTAGGCCGCCGAATCTTCTGTATAGGCGCCTGTTTTGGCGTGCCCGGAACCGCGCGTGAAATAGGCACCCTTGGGGTGCACGCCCGGCAATGACCGATAGGGAATGCCATCACCGTCAACGTCCATGTAACGATAGAAAACTTCCATTTCCTCGAGTTGCTCGGCGGTCAATACTTTGCCGCGATCCGGTATGTAGCTGTCGTCCCATTCGAGCTCCGGCACCATCCAGTCATTCATGCCGATATCAAGATCAGACAGAACCATGACCGGCGTTTGCAAACGCTCCGCCAGATCGAACGCCGTAGGCGCCGTGTAAAAACACTCCTCCGGGTTCGCCGGAAACAACAGCACATGTTTCGTGTCGCCGTGTGAGGCGTAAGCGCAGCTCATAAGATCGCATTGCTGGGTGCGCGTTGGCATGCCTGTCGATGGCCCACTGCGCTGTACATTGAAAATGACCGTCGGAATTTCTGCGTAATACGCATAACCAATGAACTCACTCATCAGTGATATGCCCGGCCCGCTCGTCGGTGTGAACGAACGCGCTCCATTCCAGGCGGCTCCGATCACCATGCCAATTGCGGCCAGCTCATCCTCAGCCTGAATCACACAATAGTTGTTTTTGCCGGATTCGGGGTCGACTCGATACCGCGCGCAGAAACCCCGATACGCGTCCATCAACGAGGTAGAGGGCGTTATCGGGTACCAGGCTCCGACGGTTGCACCGGCGTACATGCAGCCAAGACCCGCCGCCGTATTACCGTCCATAATGATGCTTTTTGACGTCGCATCCATACGCTTGATGTGCGATGGCAGCGGACAAACAACGTTCTCGCGCGCATAGTCGTAACCGAGCTTGATTGCCTGCATATTGGACTCGATCAGGTGCGCTTTCGCGGCAAACGTCTCCTCCAGCAGCGACGTGATAACGTCGAGTTCGATATCAAGTAGCGCAGCAACAGCGCCAACATAGGCGATGTTCTTCATCAGGATGCGCGCACGCGCTCCGTCAAAACTCTCATTGCACAGCCTGGAAAAAGGAATACCAATGACGGTAATGTCTTCACGATCCAGTTGCTTGCTGCGGGGCCATGTCGAGTCGTATATCAACCAACCACCCGTCCCGACATCCGCCATGTCCTGCGCGTAAGTCTGCGCATTCATGGCAACCATGATATCGACCCGATTTGATCGCGATTGGTAACCGTCCCCGGTGACACGAATTTCATACCAGGTAGGCAGACCCTGAATATTCGACGGGAAATAATTCTTGCCAACAACCGGGACGCCCATCCTGAAAATGGACTTCATCAACAAACCGTTCGCACTGGCGGAGCCCGTACCGTTGACCGTGGCAATCTTGATTACAACATCATTTTCTGTTGCCACTTCTACCCTCTAAGAGCCGGATCCGGCTGCTGGCAATGGTTGGTCATCGGGTAATTCATCTTTCGCGTACGGGACAAGAATCTTCGATTTCTGCATGTCCCAGGCGCCGGTCGGACAACGCTCGGCACACAGGCTGCAATGCACACAGAGGTCTTCGTCCTTAACCATCACTCGACCCGTGTGAGGCAGTCCTGCTGACACATACAATGCCTGGTCATGATTCTCCGCCGGGGCAGCCAGGCGAGTTCGAAGATCGTCTTCCTCCCCGTCCTGCGTGATGGTCAGGCAGTTCACGGGACAAATATCGAGGCAGGCGTCGCACTCAATACAAAGGTCGGCGGTAAAAACGGTTTGAATATCGCAGTTCAGACAGCGCTCGACTTCCCGTGCGGCTTGTTCTGCGGTGAACCCCAGCTCGACCTCGATATCGATTTTCTTGAATCGTTCCTTGAGATCGACATGCGCCATCAACCCGCGTTCCGAGCCATCGTAGTCGTTGGAGAAACTCCACTCGTGCATGCCCATTTTTTGGCTGGCGAGGTTCAGGCCATTCGGCAGGCGGTCCGCAACGCTTTCACCCTGACAGTATCGATGTATTGAAATTGCGGCCTGATGCCCATGCTCAACCGCCCAAATGATGTTCTTTGGTCCGAAAGCCGAATCACCACCGAAGAATACGCCATCGCGGTCACACATCATCGTGGTCTCATTCACAACCGGACAATCCCAGTCGTTGAACTCGATACCAATGTCACGCTCTATCCATGGGAACGCGTTGTCCTGACCAATAGCCAGCACAACGTCATCGCAGGGAATGATTTTCTCGCCGGTCACCGTGCCACGATCGATGCGACCGTTCTCGTCAACGTTGTATTCCATCAACTCGAACTTCATGCCGATCAGCTTGCCATCTTCAATGACAAACTCTTTCGGCGAGTGATTGATCAGGATCTCAACGTTTTCTTCCTCGGCATCTTCAAGTTCCCACTCTGATGCCTTAAAGAAACCACGCGGCTTCCTCGCCATGACCTTTACGTCATCAGCACCGATCCTGAGTGACGTGCGACAACAGTCCATCGCGGTATTGCCGACGCCGATAATCAAGACTCGCTTGCCAATCTCTTTGATGTGTTCGAATGCGACGGACTCGAGCCAGTCGATACCAATGTGGATTCGATCAGAATCGTAGCGGCCCGGAATCTCGAGATTCTTGCCCCGCGGCGCACCGGTTCCAACAAACACGGCATCATAGTCCTCGGCTAGCAACGCCTTCAGACTGCCGATGGGGTGATTCAGTTTGAGGTCGACATTCATGTCGAGGATGTAGCCTATTTCCTCATCGAGGACCTTCGGCGGCAATCGAAATTGCGGGATATTGGTCCGCATCAGGCCGCCCGTCGTTTGCAGCGCTTCGAAGATAGTCACTTCGTAACCGAGTGGCGCAAGATCGTTCGCCACGGTCAACGATGCGCAACCGGCGCCGATCAGTGCGACCTTTTTGCCGTTACTCACCTCTGGCGCTTGCGGTAATTGATCGCTGATGTCGTCGCGATGGTCCGCTGCAACCCGTTTCAGGCGGCATATCGCAACCGGCTTTTCTTCGACGCGACCGCGCCGGCAAGCCGGCTCACAGGGACGATCACATACCCGCCCCAGAATGCCGGGGAATACGTTGGATTTGCGATTCTCCATGTAAGCCGCGGAGAAATCGCCTTGCGCAATCATGCGGATATAGGCAGGAACATCAGTGTGCGCGGGACAGCCCCACTGACAATCGACGACTTTGTGGAAGTACTCTGGGTCAGTAGTATCTGTTGGCTTCATTCAGATCGTCACGCCAGGCAGCTCTTTCACCCAGCTATCAGTTGCGGTCCATTATTTGGCGCTAGCATAGCGACATCGCCGGGAAAGTAAACTTTTTCTGTGTGCTCAGCGTGCGCGCCCGAATTCGAGCTTTTGACCCGCCACGGTTCCGGTCAGTTGACCGTCGCGATAAACGATGTCGCCATTAACGATCGTCGTGTCGATACTGGCTGAAAATTCGTGCCCGTCGAAAGGCGACCACTGGCACTTACTGAGTAGATTCGACTGCGCAACTCGATACGGCCGAGCCGGATCGACTATCACAAGATCTGCGTAGTAACCCTCCCTGACGTAACCTCTCTCTTTGACGCCGAAAATGTCCGCGGAGGCGTGACAGGCTCTGTCGACGAGTAGCTCGACAGTGATCTGGTTGTCCTTAGCCAGATCAAACAGAGTCAGCAGTGCGTGCTGGACCAATGGCAACCCGGCCGGCGAGAGAAAATACGTCGTTGCTTTTTCCTCTGCCGTGTGGGGCGCATGATCTGTCGCGATCACATCTATTCGCTGCTCATTCAGTGCGGCGATCAATGCTGCACGATCCTCTTTGCGTTTTATCGCCGGATTGCATTTGATGTTCGCGCCAAGCTCGTCATAGCGAGATTCGTCGAACCACAGATGATGTACACAAACTTCTGCAGTAATCCTCTTCTTCGAGCGATGGGCCGCGGAGAACAAGCCCATCTCGATCGCAGTAGTCAGGTGCAGGACATGCAGTAATGCGTCATGCCGGGTCGCCAGATCGACTGCGAAACTCGATGACTTGAGGCACGCCTCGGCGGAACGAATCGACGGGTGCTCGCTGAATGGCACATCATCGCCGTATTTCTGCCGCGCGGCGGATTCGTTTTCCCAGATCATTGGTGAGTCTTCACAATGTGTGAGAACAATCAACGGCGCATGCTCGAAGAGCTTTTCAAGAGCCTCGGGACTGTCAACCAGCATATCGCCGGTCGATGCACCCATGAACGCCTTGATTCCTGCCGCCTCGCCAACCTGCAGTGCTTTGACCTCTTCGATATTGCTGTTCGTCGCTCCAAAGTGAAAACCGTAATTGGCTGTGCAACGGTCTTTTGCGATGGCGTATTTATCGCGCAACACCGAACGGGTGGTCGTTTGCGGGTTAACGTTGGGCATATCCATGAAGCTGGTGATGCCGCCGGCGACCGCGGCGGCCGACTCCGTTGCCAGATCCCCCTTGTGGGGCATACCGGGTTCGCGAAAATGGACCTGATCATCAATCATTCCTGGCATCAGGTATTTTCCATCGAGATCGATCACCTCGGCACCTTCCGGCGCCGCAATCGACGCTGCGACCGTTGCGATACGCTCACCGTCAATAAGGACATCAACGTCCCGGACTTCGCCTTCATTAATGAGGCGGGCATTGCAGAGAAGAAGCTTGCTCACGAGGCGCGATCCTTGGATGGTGGGACCCTCATTATGAAAGGGTCGAGGATTGATTACCATTGCTACCTTTGCGGATGGCTTCCCGGTGTGCGATAACCGCGAGATGAACACCATTAACTACCTCGATTTGATCCGGGATGCGAACGTTTATGACGTAGCAATCGAATCGCCGCTAGAACTGGCAACCGTTCTTTCTGAGCGTCTTAACAACCGCGTCCTGATGAAGCGCGAGGACCTTCAGCCAGTGTTTTCGTTCAAGCTGCGCGGCGCTTACAACAAGATCTCGGGTCTCGATCAGGAGCAGGTAGCAAACGGTGTCATCTGCAGTTCGGCCGGTAATCACGCGCAGGGCGTGGCGCTGGCGGCGAAAGAGCTGGGTCTGCGTGCCGTCATCGTCATGCCGGTTACGACGCCAACGATCAAAGTCGACGCGGTGCGCGCTTTGGGTGGTGAAGTGGTTTTGAGCGGCGACGCCTACGACGATGCCTATGCGCATGCCCGCACACTTGAGAAACAACAGGGCCTGGCATTCATACACCCATTTGACGATCCGGCAGTGATCGCTGGCCAGGGCACGATCGGCGCGGAAATACTCAAACAGACGGACGGCAATATCGATGCGGTCTTCGTGCCTGTTGGCGGCGGCGGTCTGATTGCCGGAATCGCCACCTGTATCAAACTGCAATTCCCGAATATTCGAATCATTGGGGTCGAACCTGAAGACTCTGCCGGCATGCAAAAATCGTTGGCTGCAGGCGAACCGGTGTCACTGGATCATGTCGGTATTTTCGCCGATGGCGTTGCCGTTCGCCGGGTGGGCGACGAGACATTTCGACTGTGCAAGGAATATGTCGATGAGATGATCACGGTAGACACTGATCAGTGTTGTGCCGCGATACGCGATATTTTCGAGGACACGCGGTCAATCGTCGAACCGGCTGGTGGACTCGCTGTCGCGGGCGCCAAAAAATACGTCGCTGAGAACAAACTGAAGAACAAGACACTGGTAACGATCAGTTGCGGCGCGAACGTCAATTTTGATCGTTTGCGGCATATCGCCGAGCGTGCTGCGGTGGGCGATCAGACAGAAATGCTGATCGCTGCACAAATCCCTGAGGAACCAGGGAGCTTTCGCCGCTTTTGCGAAGTACTGGGGCGCAGAGGGATTACAGAGTTTAACTATCGCTACGCTGACACAAAAAAGGCGCACATATTTGTCGGCGTGCAACTGTCTGAGGGGCAGCCGGAGGCTGAGAAACTGTTGACCTCCTTAGGCGACGCCAGCTTTCCCGTTGTAGATCTCAGCAACAATGAAACGGCCAAGCTGCATGTTCGTCATATGGTCGGGGGACGATCCGCAGAGGTAAAAAACGAACGCCTTTTTCGCTTCGAGTTTCCGGAACGCCCCGGTGCCCTACTCGATTTCCTCAACGCAATTGGCACCGACTGGAACATCAGTCTTTTCCACTATCGAAATCACGGCTCCGACTACGGCCGCGTACTTGCTGGCATCGACGTACCGGAACAAGAGACCGAGGAACTGGAATCCCATCTGGCCAAACTCGGCTACGCGCACTGGGAAGAAAGCGGTAATCCAGCCTATACGATGTTCCTGTCCTGACGGCCTGGTCTCAGACCGTGGGACGCCTTATGCCATTTTGTTTGCAACCGTTTCGGCCATCCGAGCATCCTATAGTCATACAAAACACGCGCAGAAATTCGCAACCAGGAGAAAAACTGTGTCTTCAAAAGCCGTACTCGTCGTCCTCTGGGCCTGCTGTATCGCAGGAGCCGCAGTTGCAAGCGAAAGTCACCGACTTTGCGGGCTGCACGAACACGCTGAATTAATTCGACTGCACGACGAGCTGCAAGTGATTGAAGAGGAAACTGACGTGCTGATCATTGCCGAGTTGGACGTAACAAACTAATCATCCCTTATGCTGTTTGTTTCGTATTAAATGGCGGTGGCTTCGGCCACCGCCTTTTTTTTACCACATCTCGCGCAATCGCGACGCAACATCAATCTGGCGACCAGAACGCCTGCCAAACTGGCCAGCCCTGGCTTCCGATCGCCCCTCGAATCGCTTCTCCAGTGTCTCTAACAACGCCTCCGTCATGAATCGGCTGCGGGCCCCGTAGACATGCTTATCGCCATCTCTGCGCTGCTGGGTAACGTGATATCGAAGTGGGGCGATCAATGACAATGACTGTTTCGCGCGCGTCATAGCCACGTACAACAAACGCCGTTCTTCTTCGATCATCTCCGGCTTGCCCGTCGCAAACTCGGACGGAAAATTTCCGTCCGAAACATTCAGAACAAAAACGGACTCCCATTCCTGACCTTTCGCCGAGTGCACAGTCGAAAGAACCAGGTAATCCTCATCGAGCAATGGATCACCCGCAAGATCTCCAGCTGCGGACGGTGGGTCCAGAGTCAATTCAGTTAAAAATCGCTCGCGCGTCGGATATCGCCCGGATACCTGTTCGAGTTGTTCCAGGTCCGCTTCGCGGGTATCAAGTCCGTCATACAGTCGTTCAAGCTGCGGTTGATACCAGCAGCGCACCGCGGATAGCTGTGACTGCCATCCCTGTTCTTCGAACTCGGCGTCCGACAACGATTCCAGCAAATCGCAAAACGCCGTCCACCCTTCGCGGCAAGCCGCTGGCGCACGAAACGACCGCAATGCCGAAAACAGATGATCGCCAATAGCCAGGTGCTCGAAACAGCGAGTCGCATGGGCGGGACCCATTCCAGGCATTAATTTCAGTACACGAAAAGCTGCAATCTCGTTCTTCGGATTCTCCGCCCATTTCAACACTGACAAGAGGTCCTTGACGTGTGCCGCTTCGAGAAATTTAAGCCCGCCATATTTCACATAGGGAATATTTCGCCTCACAAGCTCGAGTTCCAGCCGGTCACTGTGATGAGAACCACGGAACAACACGGCCTGCTCTTTTAACTGTATCCCCAACTCTCGGTTCTCGAGAATCGACTTGACCACGTACTCCGCTTCAGCATCACCATCTTCAACTGTCACGTAACGAGGCTTGCTGCCATCCTTGCGTTCAGAAAACAGGTTCTTGCGATACTGGCGCTGGCTTTCCGCGATCAATTGATTGGCACTGTCCAGGACCGGTTGGGTTGAGCGATAGTTTTGTTCCAGCGTAATTATCTGGGCCGACGGCATGTACTGATCTGGAAATCCCAGGATGTTTTCGACTTCTGCCGCACGAAATGAATAAATCGATTGCGCATCATCGCCAACCACCGTAATGCCTTTACCATCCGGCTTCAGCGCGTTCAGGATTTGTGCTTGCACGAGGTTGGTATCCTGGTACTCATCGACCAGAACATGATCGAACGACGAACCTATCTGTTCGGCAAACTCCTGCTCCATAACCAGGTGCTGCCAGTACAGAAGCAAGTCGTCATAGTCGAGCGCCTGATTTTGTTGTTTGCGCAAAACATAATGTCGAAACAATTCGGCCAGCTCATCGGCCCAGTCAGCGCACCAGGGATAGGTGGCGTCCAGCGTTGCAGATAAAGGCCGCCGGGTATTGACACAACGCGAGTAAATCGCGAGGCAGGTGTCTTTTTTGGGGAAGCGGCGAGACGTCCGTGTCAGCTTCAGTTCGTGGCGAACGACATCCATAATATCCGCAGCATCACCGCGATCAAGCACCGAAAAACCCGGATCCAGTCCCAGATTGTGTGCAAAGCGACGCAACAGGCGATTCGCCACGGAATGAAAGGTCCCGGACCAGGGCAAGCCTGCAGCAGGCAAAACGGCTGCGCCATGTCCCTTCGTTGCCGCCCGGACAATGGACTCCACGCGCCTCGTCATTTCCTGCGACGCCCGACGCGTAAACGTCAGTAAAAGAATGCGCTCCGGACTGATACCCGAAATCACCAGATGGGCCACCCGATGCGCCAACGTCATTGTTTTGCCGGTTCCGGCCCCGGCAATGACCAGTAGTGGCCCCGCTGAAAAAACCTTGTCCTGGGACAACTCTCCGTATGCGGCAGCCTGACGTTGCGCGGGATTCAAGGTTCCCAGATGGTCGTATGTCTGCTCTGCTGGCAACACGGCAGTCCCCCGTAAAAGTCTGTATTTTTATACAGTACTGTATATATTTACAAGGTTTTCTTCAGGAATAGCTCGATTTGTTCAGCGAGCCATTCCGGTGCCTCAAAGTGGACCATATGACCCACCCCGCCAACTTCGACTGTCTCGCTAACGGGAAACGGCAATGTCGCAATATCACCAAACTGACGAGCGAACGGACTATTGGCACCGCTGACCAGCAACACAGGGGCCCTGACATTGCGCCAGCAAGCCTCGGTCTCAGCGCGCCGATACAGCACCGCATTGGGCATTTTGTGTTTAGGATCGGCGCGCAGACTGATACCGGCACCCTTTTCGCTTGCCCATTCCCGCGCAATGAAGCCCGCCCTGGCCTTGCTGAGGCCAGCGTTGCGCAAACCTATCTTCCTCGCCAGATCGGCAAAATCCGGGTATCGGGAGAATTGTGCGGCCGTCTCTTGCGCCTCAAGCCAGCCACGGTAGCGTTGCGGCGCATCTTCAGGGTCTGAATCAACCAGCCCGAAGCCTTCAATGTTAATGACAGCGTTCACGCGTTCCGGCATCGACCCGGCATACAGCGATGCAATGTTGCCGCCCATGCTGTGGCCAACCAGACAGACCGGCTCATCCGGCGAATAGTGCTTCAGAATCTCGTGCAAATCCGCCAGATAGTCCGGAAACCAGTACGGGCCATCCGCGTGTGAGCTGCGGCCGAACCCTCGCCAATCCGGCGCGACAACCCGCCAGCGAGACGCAAGCGCATCAACAACAAACTGAAAAGTAGACCCCGTATCAGCCCAACCGTGCAGGTAAAAGATGATGGGCGCGTCATCGTCGCCCCATTCATTGACACAATAGTCGATGCCCCGAACACGTAGTCTTTGCATTCGTCTTGTCACGACAGGCCGGTAGATTTCAGTATCGATCATTTCTGTGTTTCACACTGCGCTTACAGCACTCGTGACTATGTTACGTCAGGTCGTGTATAAAACGAGTTGATTCCTTGAAGAATAAAACGGCATGACGTTCGAGATCTCACTCGTTCTGGGCATATTGGTTATCTCGCTGATACTTTTTATCAGCGAAGTTATCCGTATGGACGTTGTCGCGTTGCTCGTGCTCGGCGCGCTGGCTGTTACCGGCCTGGTTGATTCGAATCAGGCGTTCGCCGGTTTCAGCAATAGCGCCGTTATCACGGTCTGGGCGATGTTCATCCTGAGCGAAGGCCTCACACGGACAGGCATCGCCGATATCATCGGCCGGCAAGTGATGCGTTTCGGCGGCAGCCGTGAAATTCCGCTGATTTTCGTCATTATGATAACCGGTGCCGTATTGTCTGCCTTCATGAACAACATCGGCGTTGCGGCTCTAATGCTTCCGGTTGTGGTCGAAGTTGCGCGCAGGACCGGCGTTGCTGCTTCACGATTGCTAATGCCTCTAGCCTACTCGACCCTGCTCGGCGGATTGACGACCCTGATCGGAACGCCACCTAACCTCCTGATCAGCGAGTCTCTGGTGTTGGGCGGGCATGAACCTTTCGGGCTTTTCGATTTCACGCCGTTGGGCGGCGCCGTCATGGTAATAGGTGTCATCTTTGTCGTTATTGGCGGACGATTCCTGTTACCCAGCACCAGCGTCAAGCGTGATAAGCACGTCAGCCAGCGCAGCCTGCGCTCGCAGTACAAATTGCAGGAACGCACGTTCGTCATGCACGTGCCAATGGATTCAGTGCTGGTTGGAAAAACGCTTGCGGAGTCCCGTATCGGGGCATCGACAGGCCTGATAATCCTGTCGCTGTTGCGCAATGGCCGCAACGACACATTACCGAGACGGCAAACGGTGATTCGTGGCGGCGACGGCCTGCTGGTACAGGGCCGAATTGATCAGTTCAGAGAATTACGGCGCTGGAGCGATCTGGTCATTGAGCGCGAATCTTCTGTGCTCAAATCAATGGTCGCATCAAAAGTCGTATACGCCTCGGTCGTTGTGAACGAGGGTTCTCCCGTTGTCTCTGAACTGATCCGACACGCAGCCTTCAGAACTCGCTTCGATGTAGCGGTTGTCGGCGTCCTTCGCAAGGGACGCTATCGATTGACCAATCTTGCGTATGTTCCAGTGAAAGCGGGAGACCAGATTTTGGTGCAGGGCGAGGTCGATGCAATCGCACAACTCGAGAAGTTCCCGGACTTCAGAGACGTCGAAATTTTCTCGCCTGACCAATTGCGCGACGCCTACCAGACGGACGAACGAATGTTCGTCGTCAGGGTGCCAAAGGACGGCGACCTTGCGGGGGAAACGCTGCAAAAGAGCCGCCTCGCTGACGTGTTCGACTTTCGAGTGCTCGCTGTCTTTCGTGACGGTGAACTCAGGATAATGCCGCGCGGCGATGAGATTTTGCTGGGCAGCGATTTGTTGCTTATTGAGGGTCAACAGACCGATCTCGATGTATTACGCGGCATGCAGGAACTTGAGATCGACACCAAGGTTCCCGGTAACCTCGGAACACTCGAGTCCGAGCGCCTGACACTAATGGATGCCACACTTGATCCGCGCTCATCGCTCGCGGGCAAAACGGTCGGCGAGATGAACTTTCGAGAACGCTACGGCATTGAACTGGCCGGTATTTGGCGCGAGGGAACCACTATCGGCACCGAACTTGCTGATGAGCGACTGCAAATCGGCGACGCACTGCTGCTGTTGGGACCGCGAGATCGTCTGCAGTTATTGTCAACCGATTCGGACTTTCTGATCCTCACGCCACTCGGGCAGGAACCGCCTGACACCCGCAGAGCGCCGCTCGCTGCGCTCATCATGGCAGGGGTTGTAGGTTCTGTGATGATGGGAATGGCGCCCATTTCCGTTGCGGCCGTCATCGGCGGCACCATTATGGTGCTGACGGGCTGCCTGAACATGGAGCAGGCATACCGGTCTATCGACTGGCGCGCCAGGATAGCGGTGCAGCCGTGTATCTCGCAAACCAGGTGATGGAGTTGCTCGGCGATGCCGGGCCGTGGCCGGTGATCATGGGTCTTTATATTCTGACCGCCATGGCGACCATGATCATCCCGACCGCAGCACTGGTGGTATTGATGTCGCCCATCGTCTTGTCTGCCATGTCAGAAATGGGACTGCAGCCAGAAACAGCCATGATGGCTGTTGCAATGGCGGCGTCCGCAAGTTTTACCAGCCCGATATCGCACCCGGCCAACATTCTGGTCATGGGCCCGGGTGGCTATCGCTTTGTTGATTACCTGAAAGTTGGCGTGCCATTAACCATCGTGGTGTTTATTACCGTCATGGTGTTACTGCCTATTCTGTGGCCGCTGGCCCCTGTTTAGAACATGAGTCCATTTGGTGGAGGCAATTAAGTGACCGAAAGAGTTGTAATAGTGGGGGCAGGACACGCTGCGGGACAATTGGTGGCGTCGCTTAAACAAAAGAAGTTCGCTGGGCAGATCGTGCTCGTGGGTGATGAGAAATACCTCCCCTACCAGAGACCCCCGCTATCCAAGAAATTCCTGTCAGGGGACCTTCCGGCCGAGCGACTGTTCGTCAAGCCGGCCGGGTTTTACGATGACCCCCAAATCGAACTCCGACTCGACACTCTGATCACGAAAATAGACCGCGAAGGCAAGAAACTGAGAACTGAGAGCGGCGACGATATTTCGTACGACACGCTGATTCTTGCGCTGGGATCGAGGGTACGGCAGCTGCCGATAGAAGGCGCCGATCTGGATGGCGTGCATTACCTGCGCAGCATTGCCGATGTAGACGGCATTCGAAGCGAGTTAGAAAACAAAAAGAATGCCGTTATCGTCGGTGCCGGCTACATTGGACTCGAGGTCGCTGCGGTAACGCGCCAACTGGGCCTCGATGTTACTGTCGTCGAAATGGCTGACCGCGTAATGAGCCGGGTTGTGTCCCCTGAAATATCAGACTTTTACCAGATCGAACACACCAATCACGGCGTCAAATTGCGACTCTCTACTGGAATCACCGCTTTCCGCGGCAAAGATCGTATCGAAGCGGTGGAAACGGCGGACGGCGAGTTAATTCCTGCCGATTTCGTTGTCGTGGGTGTCGGCATCCTGCCGAATACAGAGTTGGCAACCGACGCCAGTCTCGACGTCGAAGACGGAATAGTTGTCAACGACCGCTGCCAGACCAATGATCCGAATATTTACGCGGTGGGTGATTGCACACGCCACCCGAACGCTATTTACGCTCGCCAGCTGCGACTGGAGTCTGTACACAACGCTCTGGAACAAGCCAAGACGGCCGTTAGCAATATTTGCGGTGACGAAGCGCATTATTCACAGGTACCCTGGTTTTGGTCAGACCAGTACGATCTTAAACTTCAGATCGCAGGACTCTCCACAGATTACGACGACGTCATTATCCGCGGAAATCCTGCCGACCGGTCATTTGCCTGTTTGTACTTGAAGAACAAGACGCTGATCGCTACTGATGCCGTTAATTCGCCAAAAGAATTCGTGCAATCGAAAGCTCTTATTGCAAATCGTGCCAAGCTCGATCGAGATCAGCTTGCGAACACAGACATGCAACTCAAGGAACTACTGGAATAGCGGCGGCTAATTGTCGTCGGGAAAGCTATCCATTTCGGCACCGACTTCAGCAGATATGCTTGGCAACTCAATGATCAATTGCCCTTCGGCGGCCAGTGGTCCGTCCTCCACGCGCCAGGCACCGACAGACAGTGTCTCGACACCCAGCATTTCCATTCCGGCGAACTCACCGGAACCACCCACTACTCTGGCCATACCCAATGTTTCGGGTCCGTCCGTGATGTTGCCCAACCATGTTCCTTTCCAGGTACCGCCCGAGTGACGATAGGCAGGAATAACGATATCTCGCAGATAATCCCAGTAATTTTCGGATTGCTCCACGAAGAAGCTGCCTTGCCCGGGCAAATACACGTACCAAATACTGTCTAGCAGCGCTTTGCCCTTCAGGAGGCGCGTGCTTTCTGCTGCCGATGAGACTTTGACCCCCACCCCGGCCACCTGACTGCGCCCATCCCGTAACACTGTGACCATCGCTGAGCTTTGCCGGATTGGAGCTTCCCAGAGCTGCTGAACCTTCTCCGGTAGCGGGTCGACTCGAGATTCGCCATCGTTCGTGTACATGATGGCATCCGCTGCGACGGCAGAATAACTCAACATCACCGTCCGTGAATCAGTCACAGCCAATGGCGAAAGCGCCGGTTTACCAACGAACGGATTGTAGGTCAGTCCAACCGCAAACAAAGCCACGCCCGTCAAAAGGCCCAGCAGCAGAACCACTATGTATTTCATTCGAGTGACTCCGCTTCCTGATCTTCAAACGAATTCGAATTGCCTACGTATGTAGCCAGTAACTCGATACGTCCCAGGGGAGCATCGTCGCCGCCAGATGTGTCGGAGACCCAACGCTCCGTTACAAAGCCCGTCAGATCATCAAACTCCTGTGACCCGGCCCGTAACTTTCCGATTCTGCGACCACCCTCGAGCGACTGAGGCTCTATACCAACAAACAGTGATCCGCGAGCCGGTAAGTGAATAACCCAGTCGATGAGGTCAGCATCGTTCTCTTTTTCCAGCGCACGCGCCGCGACGCCGATAACTGTATTTTGCGCATTACGAACTTTGAATATCTCTATGCTGACATTGGAGAGAACCTCGTCTTTCGGCCATTCCAATCCAATCGGCAAGCTCGAGTTCTGCCCCGCAGCGCCAGTCATGACGCGGTCAACCGGGATATTAATATGGAACGCCTCCCGACTACCGCCATTGGGTGCAACGGAAACGAGCGATACTTCTCGATACTGATCAACGACGGGAACTGCGTACAGCACACCCGCCGCCGCCGCCATGCCCAGCAAAGTCCCGAATATGAAAGTTTTTAGCAAAACGTCACCGCCGCCTGTTGTTATGCGCCTTTCTAAGGCTGTGGCAGCAAGTTTAGTTAAGTTGCGCCATATCCAACAACGAATACGATCGATTTTGTGACGGACCGCACACCTGACCGCCACCGAAGGCGCCGTGTTCCCGAAAATGCCTCTACCGCGTCGTAAGCGGCGCGCCGCCTAGGCAGTCTTAAGCGAAATACTGCTGCAAATACTCATCCAGTCCGATCACATCGGCCGCTTCGATCTCTTGCTGACGTTGCAGCGATTCCCGGGCTTCCCGGCGCAGCCGTTCGTTTGAAGCATCATCGGGTTGGGTAATCGAGGCAAAGTAGTCGCGATGACTTTGGGCCATCGACAGCGCAAAGCCAAAAAAGCTTGTGTTGGCTTGCCGGATTTCCGCGATTATGCGCGCTGACGGTGTCGCGTCAGGCTGATCGATCAGGTCTTGCATCAGACGCGCAGCTTCGGAGTAGCTGTCGTTATTATCGTGTCGATCCAGTTCGGCTGCGACAGCCAGTACACCATCGATAATCTCGTGGCCCCACTCGCTGATCGACACCTTTTTACCACCGCGAATCAGGCGAAAATCGGGATCACGCCCAAATTTTGCCGTACCGGTTTGATTGTTCGCAATCTCTTGAAGCTCATCATCGCTGAGCTTCGGACTGTCTGCCAGCAAACAGAAAATCAGCAGCGCCTCCATGAAACGCATGGCATTTTGATTGATACCACACGGATCGAACAAATTGATATCCAGCGAACGAATCTCGACGTATTCGATACCGCCTCTTTCAAGCGCAGCCGTCGGCCTCTCGCCTGAAAGAGCAACCCGCTTTGGTCTTACCAAAGAGTAAAACTCATTCTCAATTTGCAGCAGATTGGCATTCAATTGTCGATACTCACCATCGACCTTGACGCCTATCTCTTCATACGATGGTTCTCGCGTATTGATTGCTTCAGTTAGATCCCGAACGTATTCGCTGAGGCTGTTGAGTGAAATATTGATGCGCGATTGATTCTGGTTGCTGTAACCAAGATCGCTCATGCGCAATGACGTTCCGAACGGCTCGAAATAGGTATCGTCGCTCAAGGACTTCATCGCGGACGCTTCGCCACCAGCGAAGGATTTGCAAAGTGCAGGGGATCCACCGAACAGGTATAGCGTCAGCCAACCTACCCGTTTGAAATTTCTGATCAGACCGAGGTAGTGTTCCGATTTGAAATCATTGAGCGCGGACTTGTCACCCAACATGGATCGATACGCTTCCCAGAATTTCTCGGGGACTGAGTAGTTAAAATGCACGCCCGCTATGGATTGCATTTGTCGACCGTAGCGATAACCCAACCCGCGACGATAGATCGTTTTCATCTGACCGACATTGGATGATCCGTATCGGGCCAGCGGAATCTTGTCTTCCTCGGGAATGCGGCACGGCATACTTGCAGGCCACAACATTTCCTCTCCAAGTTGGGAATACGTGAACTGATGAATGTCACAAACGCAGTGCAAAGCTTCCCAGGTGGTCTCGAATGCAGGAGTGACAAACTCCAGCAACGCTTCCGAAAAATCCGTCGTGATATAGCGGTTGGTCATCGCTGAACCCAATCCGATCGGATGATCAAGCATTGACAGACTGCCATCTGCAGAAATACGCAAGGACTCCTTCTCAATCCCTTTCAATCCTCCATACAGGAGATCGCCGCCAGCAGAAGCGAGCGCGTTCAGACGCTTGTCGAATTGTTGATTCAAATGATCGTCCCGGATATCACAGTCAAATGCCGCGTCAGTTTTACCATAACTATCAAACACACGCGCTTTTTCGATGGTCTCGCATTTGTAGACCCGGCGCACGACATTTTGGTCTAAACTGGCTGCGAGACATAGCACATGATTGATACCAACAAACATTTCATTCTTATTGCCTTCGTGACAGCGACATTGCTTCTGAGCAGTACGTCAGCCTTTGGATTTCGCTGCGGTAGAAAAATTGTTACCGAGGATATGCATGAGGCTCAGGTAATCAGGGCGTGCGGCAACCCAACTACCTCCCGTCATCTCGGCTACGCTGTACGTGGCACATTCGTCCCTGTGCGCCAAAGTCTAACGGGCGGCATAACTGTTGAGCATTTTCCGGGTTACGGTCAGTTCACCGAGGAGGTTGTGCTGACCGAGTTCGTTTACAACTTCGGTCCACGCAAGTTGATGCGACGACTGATGTTCGAGGGCGGGGTCTTGGTGAAGATTGAAACTATCGGCTACGGATATCGAGAGAAAAAGTCGAAATAGGGTAGTATTCGCCCCGATAGTCCCATTCCTTACTTGTGGAGCTGCAGCTGCATGAACGAAACCAGGCTAAGACGTATGCGTGACCAATCTTCGGGCAAAGCGACCCTGATTAACGAGGGCTGCAAAATCAGTGGCGAAATCACCGGAGACGGCGACTTTATAATCAACGGAGAGGTTGTCGGTGACTGCGAGGTGAGCGGCACTGTGTCACTGGCTGGAAACGGTTATTGGCAGGGCTCTATTAAAGCCGACAATGTCGTAGTAGCGGGCCATATCGAGGGCGATATCACGGCCAATGGCAAGGTTGAAATCACCAACACGGCAAGAATCGCCGGAACGGTCACCGCTGAGGCAATTGCCGTCGCCGAGGGAGCCGTGGTAGAGGGCGTTATGCGGACAACAGGGAACTCGGAACCGCTTGAATTCACTGAGAAACGCGACAGCTAAATCCTTATTTGATCCAATGCGGATACTTGCTGATTCAGTGCTGCGGCTAGTGTTACACTAGGCATTGGATTTTTGGCCGAATCCGAATAATAATAATGAAATGATCGGCAACAGATCGCCTCGTATACTTTTGCTCGCAGCCGTAATCGGCATCGCCATCTTTGGCCTGATGCTTGCCGTCTTCTATGGTCAGTATCAATGGTTGGCAGACCGGATCGTTGAGTCGAGTTCTACTGAATTCACCCAATTGGTAGAAGCCAACTTTGAGCAACGGGCGCGGGCCGAGCTGCAACTTGCATCGAACAAGGTACAAGATGCTGTGGGCAGCGGGCAGACAGGAGACGTATCTCTTGCGCTAAACGTTATCTTCACCGACAGCCAGAATCTGGCTGGCATACGGTTCGTTGACTTGTCCGGTCAGACATTCGAATCAGGTGGCTTCTTCGAGTATGCCGATTTCGGCAAGTCCGTATGGCTCGAGAGGCAACTGCTTGTATCGCAGAAAGTCTTTGTCAATGACATCGAAGTTGGCGTTCTTCACGGAGCTTTCGACCTCTCTGAGATGCGCACCGATGCAGCGCGATTCGCAGATAAAATCACCAGCTCCGAAATCGCAAGCAGGCAAGTCAGCTACCTGTGGGCAGGTGCCGGCACACTGGCAGCAGCATTGCTTCTTGGTGGGGGCGTATGGTGGTTGGCTCACGGCCAGATAAAGCGAATACGGCAGCTCAAAAGTCAAGTCGAAAAACTCAGGGATTCCGACTTCAGCGAACCGCTGTATGCGCCCCAACACGGTGAACTTGGCGAACTGGCCGCCGTGTTCAACGACATGCGCGAACGTTTGCGAAATACCATGCATTCACGAGATTACGTTGACAGCATTCTCTCCGGAATGAATGAAGCAATCATCGTTACAACTGACGATGGAAAAATCGCACGAATCAACACCGCGACATCTTACTTGCTTGGCTTCGACGAAGACGAACTGATCGACACCAACATTGACCGCATAGTGAATACGGACAAAAGTCGATCACTAGCAGAAAGCGCGCCGTCACGCCTACCGAGGGAAGCAATATGGGAAAGCAAATTTGGCGAATCAATTCCAGTATCGTATACATGCTCTATTGTTGAAGACGAAAAAGGTGGCCCGTCGAGCCGCATTTATGCCGCACAGAACATAACGGAACGACAAAGAGCGGAAAAGCGTATCCGTTATCTCGCGCGCATCGACCCCCTGACCAAAATCCCCAATCGGATGCAACTGCAGCACTTATTGCAAAGAGCAATAGCGAGGGCCAGACGCTCTGGCAGGTCCTTGTGTGTATTCTATATCGACGTCGATCATTTCAAGGAAATCAATGACACGTTTGGTCATTTGGCCGGAGATACAGCACTTGAGACTGTAGCTGAACGTCTGCAATCTGCGATACCTGGTCAATCGATAATTGGCCGTCTTTCTGGCGACGAATTCGCTGTCGTTATTGATGGTTACAGTCCGGATGAAAGCGGCATTGTGGCAACAAGCGAGTTAGCGCAGAAACTGCTGAATCGACTTGCCGACCCATTCTTTGTGCAAGGGCACGAAGTCTTTATGACAGCCAGTATGGGCATTGCTTACTTCCCGAAAGACGCTCCCAATGTTATCGACCTGATTCGCAACGCTGACGCGGCGCTGTATCACGCGAAGAAATCCGGCGGCAATGTGCTTTCTTTCTATGCGCCAAAAATGAATGAGGCCTCGGTTGAGCGGCTCATAACGAAAAGCAAACTAAAGCGCGCCTTCGAACGAGACGAACTCCTGGTTCACTATCAACCCAAATTCAATTTGCAAACCGGAGAGGTTTTCGGCGCCGAAGCGCTCGTTCGCTGGGAACTTCCAGAAAGAGGGTTAATCCTGCCTTCGGATTTCATTCCCATCGCGGAAGATTCGAATCTCATTATCGAGATTGGCGAGTGGGTATTGGACAAGGTATGCGAGGACTTTCGTTTATGGCAACGATCGGTTTCGTCAGCGGGCCGAGTCTCTGTCAATCTTTCGCTCAAACAACTTCGGCAGCTCAATTTCGTCAACCGCATTAGTGCAATTATGCGAGGCCATGAAATATCACCTACCTCGCTCGAACTGGAAATTACAGAAACAACCTTGATGGAAAACCCGGATCGAACCATTAAAATGCTGGATCAACTGTACGGGCTGGGCTTGCATCTTGCGATTGACGATTTCGGGACCGGCTATTCTTCGCTAAGTGCCCTGCAGCAGTTCCCTATCAGCACTTTGAAAATTGACAGGTCCTTTGTCAGGAACATCGTAAACAACGCCGACGACGCAACGATCGTTGATACGATAATTCAGATGGGGCGCAATATGAACATGGACGTAGTTGCGGAGGGCGTAGAAAATGAGGAGCAACTGACGTTCCTGCAGAAGCTGGGGTGTACGTACGTGCAAGGCCATTTGTTCGGCGATGCCATGAGCTCGGATAACTACCTGGAGTTACTGATGGCGCAATCGGATGGAACGGATACGTTCCGAGCCTTATTCGCTTGACTTCACTCCTGCCCGACAACGTGGTTAAATCACCTGCGCACCCTTAACCAGTTGCAGCCTTGCTGCAACACCCAACTGAAGTTGATGCAATGACTAAAATGACAAAAGTACTGATTTCCCTCGCACTTGTTTTCGTGGCCCCGCTTGCTCTGGCCTGTGACTATCCTGCTCCGCCCAAAGGTCTTCCGGATGGGGCAACCGCGAGCAAAGAAGAGATGCTCGCTGGCGTTAAGCTCATCTCAACGTACCAGGCAGATATGGCTGAGTATCTTGCCTGTATTGAAGCTGACGAGATCTTGTCAGATCAAGCGATCGCCAATGACGATGAAGATGAAGATGCCAAGAAACAGAGTAAAGCTTTGTTCGACAAGAAATATAATGCTGCGGTTGAAGAGCAAACCAAGACGGTCGAACAGTTTAATGTTGAGATTCGGGCCTACAAAGCAAAGGCACAATAAACTTTAAAAACACATAGCAGTCAAAACAGGAAAACGCTCGTCAACAGACGGGCGTTTTTTTATTCTGTGTATTACAAGTTATCGATCTCGCGGCCGAGGTCATGCTTGCTTTCGGTAACGATCCTCTCGAGGACTCGAATGCGTTCTTCCAGCAGTTCGATCTTCTTCAATGATTCCTCTAGTTCCGGGTCGTGCTGGTTTTTTTCGTGTTTCATTTTCAAATACTTTTGAAAGCAGTCCGCTGTGAAGACAACGGCAACGATACATACGACATAAAACATGGTGTTCATAGACGCATCCCTTTACTACTGTTTTTATGTGTCACAGACGACTCAGCTCCTGCTCAAGCTGAAATCGACGAGACGTAACGAGTTTTTCGAGTCGCCTCAGGCGCTCATCAAGGATTCGACAACGACGCTCGATATCAGCCGCTGCCGAGTGTCTTGCTGATTCCGCAAACTCCTGATCCTTTCGTGATTTACGAGTCTTCCGAGACTTGCGGGACCTGCGACTTCGCCAGGATACCTCTTCGATCTCAACGGTATTATTCAGTCCTGAGGCCGAGGGGATCAAAAACACAGCAGCTAGATACCCAATCACCGCTATCGGCATCGCCATCAGGAAGGCAATGAACGCCAGAATACGCGTGACCTTGAGATTAAATCCCAAATAACCAGCAAGTCCTGCGCACACACCACCCAACACAGCGCGGTCTGCATCTCTATACAATCGCCTGTCCGAACTGGCATTAACCGTGATCATAAATGCCTCCACTTATCGCGCTTATAGCGATACCAAAACTCATTCTCGCTATTGCTTCCTGAGTAGACCAATGGTTTTTCTCTTATGAGCAAGGTTGCCCCAAGATACAACGCAGCAGTCAACCAGAAGAACAACAACAAGGAAATTATTGCGATTACTCTGACCGTAGCAACGCGAAAATTGAAGCGCTCGGCAACGCCCGCACACACGCCGAATACCCATCCGTGTTCACGGTCACGATAAAAGCCTCGCAAAGGTCCGTAGTCAATATTCCAGGTGTCTCGACTCATCCATTCGTCCTCCACTTACCGATTACTCTGCCTCTGCCGAGGTCGCCTTTTCTGCTGCAACGCGCTGCTTCAGTGCATCCAACTCGGCCTTGATCGATTCTTCTGCCTCCAGACTTGCGAATTCGTGGTTCAGGTCCTTCGGTAATCCGAGGTCATAAGCCTCCACTCGACCTTCAACATCGTCAATTCGCCGAGTGTATTGCTCAAAACGCACCATGGCATCGTCAATTTTGTAATCATGAATCTTCTTTCTTGCGGCGAGACGACTGTTAGCCGTCTTGTGTCGCGCCAAAAGCGCCTTTTGTCTCGTCTTAGCGTCTTCGAGTTTGCTCTCCAGGCGTGCGATGTCGTCGTTTAATTTAGTCAGACCTTCGTCGACCGATAGATAATCCTGTTTCAATGCATCGACTGCAGTTGCGGCTCGGGATTTCTCAACCAGGGCCGCTTTGGCCAGGTCCTCACGTCCCTTGCGCAACGCCAACTCGGCTTTTGCGTCCCAGTCATTCAAGTCGCGATCCAATGCCCCTATTCGTCGATTCAGGTCCTTCTTGTCCGCTATCGAGCGGGCGGCGGCGGATCGAACTTCGACCAGCGTGTCTTCCATTTCCTGAATCATCAGACGAACGATTTTTTCCGGATCCTCTGCTTTGTCCAATATAGCGTTGATATTGGAGTTCACGATGTCACTGAATCTCGTGAATATGCCCATGGAATTATCCTCTCGTGTGGTTGATGCCTACCTGTACTATTTGCATCTATCGTGCCAAGTGGACCGAAACCACATAAGTCTATGTTTTAAATAATTTTTTTAGACCTTAGTGGAAGGAATAGAGGAATTCGTGATTAGCTATTTTTACTAACTATTAGCGTTTTACGTTACTTTTTGGCTAAATAGACCAATGCCTACCCCTACGCAATCGCAACAAATCATCGGCGAAGCCCCGGTCTTCCTCGAAATGCTGGAACATGTCTCGCGGGCAGCGCCGCTTTCCAAGCCCGTTCTGGTCGTTGGCGAAAGAGGCACCGGCAAGGAGCTCATCGCCTCAAGACTCCATTTTCTTTCCGATCGGTGGGAACAGAATGTTGTCAAGGTGAACTGCGCGGCCCTGACCGAATCCATTCTAGAGTCCGAACTGTTTGGCCATGAGGCCGGGGCGTTTACGGGAGCGGCCAAAACCCACATCGGTCATTTTGAGAGAGCAGATGGCGGCACTCTGATTCTGGATGAGGTGGCAACGATTTCCCTGCGCATGCAGGAAAAAATATTGCGGACGATTGAGTACGGAGAGGTTCAGCGAGTTGGCGGCAGTAAGACACTGACAGTGGACGTGCGCATCGTCGGCTCAACGAATGCTGATTTGCAGCGTCTGGCGGCCGACGGGAGTTTTCGTAAAGACCTGCTTGATCGGCTCGCTTTCGACGTCGTCACAGTCCCCCCTCTACGGGAGCGCGTAGAGGACATCATGCCACTGGCGCACGCTTTTGCCATCAACATGGCGAGTGAGCTGAAGTGGAGTTACTTCCCTGGCTTCAGCCCGCGAATCTCTTCGGCACTGCTGCGAAACAGATGGCCGGGTAACGTGCGGGAGCTCAAAAATTCGATTGAACGCTCCGTGTACCGATCCGCGGATCAGGATAAGCCGATTACGAAGCTGGCGCTCGACCCGTTCGACACGCCCTTCAGGGTCGACGAGTCAGCATCCGCAAAAAGCAAGCCTGTGATGCCGCGGCGTGCACCTTTACTGCCAGCTGATCTCAAACAGCGCCTGGTCGATACGGAAGTAAACTTGCTGAATGCTGCGCTGGAGAAGGCGCGATTCAATCAGCGGCTGGCGGCGGATCTGTTGGGGCTGAGCTACCACCAGTTTCGCGGCAAGCTGCGAAAATTTAGTATTCGCAGCAAACCGTGAAGCTGGCCGCCTAAAGTTGATTAGCTCTCGTCGCGGAAACGCCGCACGTAAACCGCTCCGGTCGAGAGCAGTCCGCAGACGAGAACACCCGCCCACATAGCCGGGCTTGTCAGGAACTGCACAACATCCAGATGAACCAGCAAACTGGTCGCGTCGTCCGCTATTCGCCATCGGTCCTCATCGAAGAACCTTTCGATATCCCCAATTCGAAACAGCGGCAATCCATCTCCGCGAGCGAGTACGTTATCTGCGAACACATGAGACCTGAAAATAATCCCCTCGAGCAAGCCGATCAGAATCAGTGGCATAAATGCCATCAGCAACGGTGACCGCTTGGTATAGGCGGATACCAGCAAGAACCAGCCCACAAATGGAGACATCCAGATTCCGGACGCGATCACAACGATAAACGCGGCGAGCCAGTTATCCAGCAGTGAAATAGAACCCCAGATCAGCATGCCGCCATCACCACCTTTCATCGACACCCAAATACTCACCACAATAAGGTTAACCAGATGCGTCACGATTATTCCAAGAACCATAACAACCGGAATAACGACTATGGCTGTGAGCAGTTTTGATACCACTGTTTCAGCGTCGGTAACCGGTAGCGAGCGCCAGAACAAGATGCTCTTGTCCTTGCGTTCCGCATACAGAGAATCCAGACAATAAAATATGGTTAGAATCGCTATAGCAACAATGAATATCCACGATGTGCCCAGGAAGAATACCGTTAGCGCTGCTTTGCGCTCCGGGTCCCCAGCCAAATTTTGCGCACCGAAAATCGCAATATCGAGTTCTGCCGTAAAACCTGACGCAAACATCAGTCCTGCCAGAACGCCCAAGGTTACTATGGTGGCAATGGCCAGAGGGGTCACATAGATAGAGCGGTGTTCCCAGATTTCGCGTTTCACGAGTGCTAATTGGTGGGTGATCATGATCGCGCTCCTTTGACCTTGGCCACGAAGAGGTCGGCTACCGACGGCGTCCTTAGATCGCCAAGCCCCTCCAGATGCTCACGGCTCACGCCTTCGAACAACATCACGGACTTGCCGAACATCTGCCCCTCAGCGATGGGTCCGAGCCCTCTTGCGCTATCGGCATCGCCTGCGGATACCGCCACTTCGGTGTAGGTGTCGGCCAGCGTCTCCATCGGCGAATCGAGCAATATCCTGCCATCGTTGATGAACATGATATCTGTCAACAGGTTCTCGACTTCTTCCACCTGGTGGGTTGTCACCAATATGGTCCGCTCCTCGTCGAAATAATCGTTTAGGAGATTCGCATAGAATTCTTTGCGAAATATAATATCCAGACCCAGAGTCGGCTCATCAAGCACCAGTAATTTCGCATCAATCGACATGATGATTGACAGGTGTAACTGGGTGACCATGCCCTTTGATAATTCTTTGACTTTGGAGTTGGCCATGATTTTGGTTTGTTGCAACAACTCTTCTGCTCGTTTGCGAGAAAAGTTGGGATGAATGGCTTCGACATAGTCAAGCAACTGAGAGACTCTGATCCAGCGAGGCAAGACAGCAACGTCTGCGATAAAACAGATGTTCTGCATCAATTTCTTGCGTTGCTTGAACGGGTCAAGGCCCATGACCGACAGCTGACCTTCACAGTCTGTCAGACCAAGAAGAGCCTTTAATAAGGTTGTCTTTCCGGCACCATTCGGGCCAATCAAACCCAGAATCTTGCCGCGTTCGATGTCAAAACTGACATTATCAACAGCAGTAAACGAACCAAACTTTTTGGTGACTCCCCGAGCACTAACCAGACTAGTCATTCTCCCCTCCAGAATGCTTGGATGAATTGGTTGATTCCACTTTTCTTAGCAAATCGTCGGCATCAAGCCCGAGGCGCTCTATGGTCGCAACCACCTGCGGCCATTCTTTTTCAAGAAACCGGTGGCGCTCGGCTTTCAACAGCTTCGTACGCGCACCTTCATTCACGAACATCCCTCGTCCGCGCTTCTTCTCAACGAGACCCTCGTCAACAAGCTCCTGGTAGCCCTTCAGCACTGTCAGCGGATTGAGTCGATACTCTGCAGCGACGTTTCTGACCGACGGCAATGCGTCGCCATCAGTCAGGACCTCTTCGAGGATCATCGCGACCACTCTGTCTCGCAGCTGCCGATAAATCGGCTGGTCTTCATTCCATTTCGGATCCATTACCTTTTGCTTCCCTGTTTAATTCGGAAGTTACGCGCTGAACGCGTAAAAAGGCGCCGATCTGCCAATGCAGACCGGCGCGAAGATTCCGTCGCTACTTTACTCGTCTTCGCCACGGAAATGACTCAAGTCGGCGGCGACTGCGATGCTGATATTCAGCCCCTGCTCACCAATGTGTCCACGAAGATCGATATTGAGCCGATCTTCCAGAGCCTCGATTGGAGCAACTGATATCGCCTCTTCAGCCGCTTGGTCGCTAGCGCCTGCCTGCCCTGCCACCAGCGCCACCACCATCAACAGCATGACGGCGAGGCTGATGTAGTTATTGAAATGTATGATTGGTTTGCTCATTTTCTTTGTCCTGGGCCGTCCCGACCCCTATGTGAACTGGTGTTGTAGTTGACTATAACACTAATAAGATAGATTGCAAGTCCTTTGTTCACCCTTTTCTAACCCGCAAGCCACCTCGGCGCCGTTTATCTTAGGTATCGACACAAGGGCGGTTTATGACTTTCTGCAGGAACGCCATCATTAACAAACCGAATCAGGGGCCCACAAGGCTTTGCACGAAAGGTGAGCTGGCCTATGCTCCTCCCATGGGTCACATTCCTGAAGACAGCGCCCTGATGCTGCGGTACAAAGAGGGCGATATAGCAGCGTTCGAAACCCTGTATCGGCGTCACAACGATGCGCTGTACCGATATCTTCTGCGTCTTTGCCGGCACCAGGCAACCGCGGAGGACCTGTTTCAGGATGTCTGGGGAAAAATAATCAAAGCCCGGGCGAACTACCGAGCCACCGCCAAATTCACAACCTTCATGTATCGGGTTGCGCACAACTGTTTCATTGATCATGTCCGTCGCAATAAACGTCACTCGAACAATACAGAGTTGGAGGATGAGCGATACGCCGACACCTCGGAACAACCGGACACCATGGCGGAGCGTAGCCTGGCCAAAGAGCGACTGGCCATCGCGTTAAACGAATTGCCCGAGGAACAACGCGACGCATTCCTGCTGCACGAAGAAGCCGGACTCAACATTGATCAGATAGCGTCGGTGACCGGCAGCAATCGTGAAACGGCCAAAAGCCGTCTGCGTTACGCCGTGAACAAGCTGCGCGCGGCGATTGAGGAGCCACAATGACAAGCGAGCGAGACAAATTCGAGGGGGACGAGCGCGTGACCGAGGCGTATCGTGAACTTGGCGCGGAGAAAGCGCCTGAGAGTCTTAACCAGACCATTATCGAGATGGCGGCACAGGATGCGCAGCAGGCTGGCGCTCGCAACACGCTGTCAGCGGTCTGGATGAAGCCGCTGGCCTGGGCCGCGACGATCGGTTTAAGCCTCGCGATCGTGCTTGAGCTTACGCAGGTACCTACCACGACTATTCGATACGATGCGCCCCCCGGCGAAAACCGTTCTGCGATCAAGAAAGACGAGGTTGCTGACGATGTCGAGGTTTTCCGCCGTGAATCCAAAAGAAAGATGGAGGTCATAGCGGCTCCGGCGCCGATGGCAGCATCGGCTGGTTTGGCGGAGGAAAAAGAAGCCGACGTTGCTGAATCATGTGATGCACAAGCACAACTCTCGGCAGATGACTGGATGGCGTGCATCGAAGATCTGCGGCAAGCAGGCGCGGCGGAAGCGGCTGATCGGGAATACGAAGCATTTATTCTCAAATACCCGAGCAATCCTGAAAATTAGCAACCGAATAAGTAGTCAACACCAGTGTCTGAAACGGCTCCCGGTGTTAAAATCGCCAACCCATTACTCAGAACTCCTTCGGCAGGAATCCCTACAATGAAAGCACCCGTTCGCGTCACAATAACCGGCGCTGCTGGCCAGATCGGCTATCAGCTAGCATTCCGTATCGCCTCTGGCCAAATGCTCGGCTCAGATCAACCGGTTATTTTGCAATTATTGGAAATTCCACCCGCACTACCGGCCCTGCACGGCGTCGTCATGGAACTCGACGACTGTGCGTTCAGTACGTTGGCGGGTATCGTCGCGACAGATGATCCGAACGTCGCCTTCAAAGACAGCGACTATGCCCTGCTGGTCGGCGCGCGACCGCGCGGCCCCGGAATGGAACGCAAGGATTTGCTGGAAGCCAATGCCGCAATATTTTCGGTGCAGGGCAAAGCGATGAATGAGCATGCCAATCGAGACATCAAAGTCCTGGTCGTCGGTAACCCGGCGAACACCAATGCGCTGATTGCCAGCAGCAATGCGCCTGACATTGATGCAGGAAATTTCACCGCGATGACGCGTCTTGACCACAATCGCGCAATGGCACAGCTTGCAACCAAAACGGACAGTCATGTCAACGACATTTCCTGCATGACAATCTGGGGCAATCACTCAGCAACGCAATATCCGGACGTCAACCATGCCAACATCAACGGCAAAAATGCCGCCGATCTGGTTAGCCAGGATTGGCTGGCTGATGAATTTATTCCGGTGGTACAACAACGCGGTGCGGCAATTATCAAAGCGCGAGGCGCCTCATCTGCCGCTTCAGCCGCTTCAGCCGCAATCGACCATATGCATGACTGGGCGCTGGGCACACCCGACGGTGACTGGGTGAGTATGGCGATACCAGCTGATGGCAGTTATGGCATCGAACCCGGCATCATCTATTCCTACCCGGTGCGTTGCAGCGGCGGCCGCTATAACATCGTTCAGGGTCTCGATATTGATGCCTTCAGTCGCGCTCGAATGGAGACAACCGAAGCGGAGTTGCGTGAAGAACGCGCCGCGGTTGAGGAACTGCTATAAAGTGAGTCAACGCGCTCGCATCGCGCTTTCGACAGACAAAAGAGAGGATTAGACCTTGTCCGGATTCACAGTGGGATTGCTTTGGTTCATGCTGTTTTTTGGCGGAGGACTTTTTCTCGCCTATCAGCGAATTGATCTTCGAACGTCAACAATCGCGGCCGGCATAGCGGTCGCGGCCTATGTTCTCTTTGGGGATGGCTATTTCCTCTGGAAGCTAATCATGATGGCGGCCTTCGGCTGCATGGTCGTCCCCAACATCATTGAATTCCGACGCGAGAAGCTCACCAAGCCTTTGCTCACGATGTATCGCAAGATGCTGCCGTCCATGTCGGATACTGAGCGCGAAGCATTGGAAGCGGGCAATGTCGGATGGGACGGCGAACTGTTTTCAGGCATGCCGCAATGGGATCGCCTGCTGTCCTATCCGGCACCCAAATTGTCTGATGAAGAGCAGGCATTTCTCGATGGGCCGTGCGAAGAATTATGCCGAATGCTCGACGACTGGGAAGTCTGTCATGAGCTTATGGATCTGCCGAAAGAGGCTTGGGAATTCATTATCGAGAAGCGTTTTTTCGCGATGATCATTCCCAAGCAATACGGCGGACTTGAGTTTTCTGCCTACGCCAACGCGGTTGTCATTTCCAAGCTGGCGAGCCGCAGCACGACCGCCTCATCGACAATTGGCGTTCCCAATTCACTGGGCCCCGCTGAACTGCTTTTGCACTATGGAACACAAGAGCAAAAACAACGCTATCTTCCCGGCCTGGCAGATGGCAGCGAAATTCCGTGTTTCGCCTTAACATCACCGCAAGCCGGATCGGATGCCGCGGCACTGATCGACAGCGGCGTGGTTTGCAAGGGCCAATGGAACGGCAAGACCGTTACCGGTATTCGCCTTAATTGGGATAAACGCTACATCACACTTGCGCCGGTCGCGACAGTGCTTGGCCTCGCGTTCAAACTCTACGATCCAGAGCATTTGATCGGCGATCAGGACGAATGTGGCATTACAGCTGCTCTGGTACCAACGGACACACCCGGGGTCGAGGTTGGACGACGCCACTACCCGCTGACCATCGCTTTCCAGAATGGGCCGACATCCGGCAAAGATGTCTTTGTGCCAATCGACTCCATCATCGGTGGACCGAAGATGGCGGGCAAAGGATGGAAGATGTTGGTCGAACTGCTATCCGTCGGCCGTGCCATTACGCTGCCATCCACATCGTCCGGCGGCGGCCAGGCAGCAAGCTATGCGACCGCCGCTTACGCGACCATTCGTAAACAGTTCAATACATCGATTGCGAATTTCGAGGGCGTCGGAGAAGCGTTGACCCGCATCGCCGGGCATACCTATATTATGAATGCCGCCGTTGCGGTAACCGCCGGGGCAATTGATCAGGGTGAAAAACCTGCTGTGCCCTCTGCGATCCTCAAGTATCACTGCACAGAGATGGGCCGCAAAGTAGCCAACGATGCGATGGACGTGCATGGCGGAAAGGGTGTCATGTTGGGCCCGAAAAATTATCTCGGTCGTACATTCATGGCAACGCCGATCGCTATTACCGTTGAGGGAGCCAATATCCTCACGCGTAGCCTCATCATCTACGGCCAGGGTGCCATTCGCTGCCATCCCTTTGTACTGCGGGAACTTAACGCAGCAGGCGACGAGGATCAGGATCGCGGACTGATCGAATTTGATGATGCGTTGTTCGGTCACATTGGTTATGCGATCAGTAATATGGCCCGATCGTTCTTCCTCGCGCTGACGCATGCGAAATTCAGTCGCGTGCCGCTGAATACGCCGACACGGCGCTATTATCAGAACATCAATCGTTACAGTGCCAATTTCGCTCTGGCCTCCGATTTCGCGATGCTGACTTTGGGCGGAGCTCTCAAAAAACGCGAGCTACTGTCCGCGCGGCTCGGTGATGTTCTCAGCTCTATGTACCTGGCTTCGACGGTATTGAAACATTTCGAAGATCAGGGGCGTCGAGCCACCGACCTGCCTTTGGTCGAATGGTCGGTACGAACGCTGATGTACCAGGCGCAGGAGTCACTGCACTCCTTCCTTCGCAACTTCCCGAATCGCTGGGTGGCCGGCATTCTGCGCTTCTTTATTTTCCCGCGAGGACGCACGTATTCCGCACCATCTGACGAGATTTCCGCAAAAGTTGTCGAGCTGATTACGACACCGGGTGAAGCGCGAGACCGCCTGTGCCAGCTCGCATACACGACGCTCGAACCGGGTAACCCGCTCGGTTTGTTGCAGGAGGCGCTGGAACTCACAATAGAATTTGATCCTATAGAACGGCGGCTGCGACAAGCGAGAAAAGAAGGTCTGCTGTCGTCTGATTACCTGGGTAAGCAAATCGAAGAAGCCGAGAAAGCACAAGTCATCAGCAAGGCGGAAGCGCGCAACATGCGTGCATACCATGAAAAGGTTCTTGCCCTTCTGGCTGTGGATGACTTCGACTCCAGCGAACTTACTCGATCGTCGTCAACCTCAAATGAGCAAGTGACGCCGGCAAAGAAACCGTCCAGGCCCGCCAAGAAAGTCGCGCAGAAGGTTTCCAAAAAGAAATCCCCGGCGGCAAAAAAAACATCGAAAAAGAAAGTCTAGGAATTCGTTAGCACATCATGTCGAATTCGACCGGCCCACTGTATGAGACCACGTATGTCGTTGCGACAGACGCACGCGAAGCATTCGACAGCTGGATACGGGAATTCCAGCAGCGCTCGCTGTCCCAGACCGGTATCGAGGAGGCCAGGGGTTACGAAACTGACCCGGAAGACGACGGCTATTTCAGAGTCGTGTTCCGATATCGCGCAACTGACGACCCTACGATGGACGCGCTGCTCGATGGCTTCTTTACGGATGCGGACGGTGAGCTGGCCGAGCGGTTCGGTGATACCGTCACAACTGAGAGCCGGGTCCTCCGGGAAGATGACTCACGTGACGTAACCACTCTGGACAACCCGAACTGCCTGAATTGCGGCACGCGATTGGGAGGGCAGTATTGTGGAAAATGCGGTCAACGATCACGAAGTCGTTTGATCAGCATATGGCAGTTACTCCAGGAAGCCTTTGGCGATCTTCTCGAACTTGACTCCAGATTGTGGCGCACAGTGTTGCCACTATTGATCAGACCAGGACAGCTAACGAAAGATTACCTTGAAGGCCGGCGCGCCCGATATATGCCGCCCTTTCGAACCTATCTCGTCCTCAGTGTCATATTTTTTGTAGTGGCGTTTTTCGACCCGAAAGAAGATCTGAGTTTCTTTTTTGAGCCGGAGCCGCCGCCCACTGCCGAAGAAATCGCCGAGCAAGAAGAGGATGCGAAGCGCGCAGCGGCGGAAGAGCAGGAACATCTGGGCATGGCGCTTGAGAAGCTGCAGACACTCGAGGCTGAGGGCAAGATTGACCACAGCGTAGTTCAAGAGTTCGAAGACAACCAGAACGACTTCGTTATTTCCTTCGGCGGCGATGATGACGAGAACGATGAGGGGATTTTCGGCGATTGCGAGAACGTCAATTTGTCCAATGAAGAGGACATGCCCGAGTGGGTTACCAAGCGCTTTACGGATGAACGCGTAAAACAGATATGTGAACGCAACAAAGCGCGTGGTAACGACAATTTTGTCGACGCTATTCTGGATAATATTCCGGTTGCGTTGATCGTTCTCTTGCCTATCATGGCGATGGTCTTAAAGGTGTTGTATCCGCTTTCCAGACGTTACTTCGTCGAGCACCTGCTTTTCTTTGTCCATTTTCACGCGTTTTTCTTCCTGATATTGATTCTCCAGATCCTGTTCGCGCGCCTGGCCGGCTTATTGGGCCCGGAGGACGGCGCTATCGATACAATTGGTACGCTGATACTGGTCGCGACATCATTCTACATACCGGTGTATCTTTACAAAGCGATGCGGCTCGTCTACGGACAGGGACACCTCGCAACACAGCCGAAATACTTTATTCTGTCGGTCGCCTATGTGGCCGGCGCCGCACTCACGATGGTTGGCGCGTTTTTAGTCGCTTTGCTATCCGCCTGATGAAAGGAACGAACCATGAAACCATACCTGTTGATTATTGCTTTACCGATGGTATTCGCCGCCTGCACAGACAAGCCCGCTGATGAAGCGCTCGAAGCGGCGCAACCCGCCACCACCGCACCAGCGGAAGCGGTCCCTGCACCAGCTCCTGCTATTGCGCGCACAGCATCAGTTGAGGGTGCCGAGGTATTCTTCATAGCACCGGCTGACGGAGCCACAGTCAGCAATCCAATCAGTATCGAGTTTGGCATCGCCGGTATGGACGTCGTCAAAGCCGGTAATAACCAGCCAAATTCGGGCCACCATCACCTGTTAATCGATACGGGTTTACCGGATCTGGGGCTACCCATTCCAGCTGACGAACACCACGTACACTTTGGTGATGGCAGCACCAGCACCGAGATTTCCTTGCCCCCGGGCGAGCACACGTTGCAGATGTTACTGGGCGATCACATGCATATTCCGCACAATCCGCCCCTGACTTCCGCACAAATCACGATTATGGTGGAATAAGTAGTTGAGCAAACGGCTCGGGGACACTAAAATCGCCGGGCTAACCAGACACCATCTATGAATCAACCCAAACAAAAACAATCCATCGGAATCAGCGGACTTGCGGCATACATACCGCCGTACCGCGTATGGTTGGAGGATTGGTGCGACTGGACAGACAATCAGTGGCCCAAGATCCGCGAGGTTGTTGGGCGCAGCTTCCGCGTTCGTGGCCCAAATCATAGCGTTTACACCATGGCGGCCAATGCCGTCCTACGCCTGATCGACCAGTACGACGTGGACCCGACCCGGGTCAAATTTCTTGGCCTTGGCACGGAATCCAGCACCGACAATTCGGCCGGCGCAATCATTGTCAAAGGCATGGTGGACCAGGCACTGGAGGCGCGCGGCAAGTCGCCGATATCGCGCAGCTGTGAGGTTCCCGAGTTCAAACATGCCTGCCTTGGCGGCGTATACGGCATGAAGGGTGCAATTCGTCACCTGGCGCTTGATGGTGCCGGGAGTCAGGCTATCGTCGTTTGCGCCGATATTGCCGAATACGCGCGCGGCAGTTCGGGTGAGCCCACCCAGGGTGCCGGCGCGGTGGCAATGCTGCTTGAGGAAGATCCTCAGCTCGCCATCGTCGACCTGATTGGATCAGGTTCCGCCTCGGACTACCGAATTATGGACTTTCGCAAACCGATGATGCGGTTTTGCGGGCAGGATCGGTCAGAATCTCATCAGGTTCAGGATTTTCCCGTTTTCAACGGCAAGTACTCTACAACCTGCTACATCGACGAGACCTTGCATGCGCTGAACGACATGTACGAAAAGCGCGGCCTCAATGCGATGGAGCATTTGCGCTCGCTGCGCACACTGTTTCTGCATCGACCCTACCGTCGAATGCCCGAAACCGGTTGGGCTGTTTCTTATTTGTTCGCACTGGGGCAAGGCACGGCCGAAGATCGTGCTGAACTGGCGTCTTATTGCTATGAGGCGGGCGTTGACATCGATGCACTTCTGGCGGAAATGATCAGCAAACCCGATGTAACGAGTCTGGCAGAGCCGGAACGACTGCAATTTGAAGCCTATCCAATGGCAATGGCCGTCCTGCGTGCCTTCCGCGCCTCGCGCCGTTACTGTCATGAAATTCTCGACAAACTGCGGCTTGGCAGCGACACCATGCTCGACCTCGGCAATCTCTATACCGCCGCGTTGCCCGCCTGGATGGCCGCCGGTTTCGAGCAGGCACTGGATGAAGATTCGCTGTTGGTTGGAGAGGAAGTGCTGACCCTGGGATACGGGAGTGGCGATGCAGCTGAAGTCATACCCTTCTTCATGGCCGAAAACTGGCGCGAAGCTGCAGCAAAAATTCGCTTCGCCGGCGCGATGGAACTGACACTGGATCTTGATCGTTCTCAGTACGAGGCCTTACATGACGGCCACCAGGTTCAGGGCTTGGATTACATCGCCAGAAACGAATTCATCATTGATCGCGTCGGCACGACCGACGACCGTCATTTTTCCGACCTCGGAATTGAGTACTACCGCTACATCGCGTAACGGGCCAGCCGCTCTCCATAACTTTCTTTCAACGCTTGCCATTCCTGCATAAACCAGGGTGTAAATCGCTGTGGCTGAGTTGCAAGCTCTTCGTCCATATTGCTCACTGAGACAAAACGTACAGCGGCAATCTCGCTCTCGTTCGGCTGAATGGCGCCGTTGATCCTGCCCAGATAAACGTGGCAAAGCTCGTTCTCGGAACCCAGTTCATTGAATTCGGCTTGATAGCAAAATTGATAGACGTACTCCAGATCAGCGGCCGTATTGAGCTCATCATGCAGCCGCCGCATGGTTGCGATCGATAGCGTCTCGCCACGCCTCGGATGGCTGCAGCAACTGTTCGACCAGTATCCCGGCCAGAGACGTTTCTCGGCACTTCGTTGCTGCAACAACAACTCGCCTTTGTCGTTGAACAAAAATAATGAAAAGGCACGGTGCAGCACGCCGGGACCGTCGTGGCAATCGGCTTTTGACCGATAGCCTACTTCGTTGTCCTCACTGTCGACGAGAATGAGTTCCTCACTCTCGGACGACACAGCACGATGAAGATCACTCAATCGTCTTATCCTTCAAGGTTTGTGGATTGCAGGGTTTTGTAGCCTGCCTGATGCAGGGCGGAACGTACCACATCCTCTGTACCCGGACACAAAGCCACAATCGATCCGCCGCCGCCGGCCCCCGTCAGCTTCGCGCCCACCGCGCCTCTCTGTCGGGCAATGGAAACCATATTTTCAAGATCGGGGGTGGAGACCTCTATCGCGTTCAACAGACCATGGCAGAGATTCATTAACGCTCCCAGTTCGCTGTATTGCTTTGAAGTCAACGCCTTCGCGCCCGCTTTGCTGATGTCGTCAATCTGATCAAAGATTGCGTTGTAGCGAGACGGATTCTGATCGAACCGTGATCTGACGCCTGCAACCTGTTCCTGTGTCGGCCCCGCCGAACGGCTGAAGGCAACGACCAGCGGCGGTACTTCATCCAGCACCAACGTCTCGACTGTCAGAGCACCGGTATTTCGAAACAGCATCGGGGTCCCATAGCAGGACAAGGTATTGTCGACTCCGGATGGTGTTCCGTGGGCAAGCTTTTCGCAGTCGAATGCGATCTCGTTGACGTCAGTGTCATCAATTTTGATCGCCGCGCACTTCGCAACAGCGCGAATAATCGCGACCGCGATAGCGGCAGACGACCCGAGGCCCATGCCACGTGGCAGGCACGAAGAAACGTTAATCGCAAAGCTCGCGTGTCCAACATCGAGCCTTTCAAGAATCAGATTGATCGCAGCATCGATGCCGTCGCTGCTATCGGGCCTGATGACCGATCGAAAGCCCCAGTCACGCACGGTCAGCGTCGTCTCTTTATCGCTGCGGACAACTGCTGCTCGTACGGCATCGGGTATCGGCACTGCGAGCACGTGGCGACCGTACACAGCGGCGTGTTCTCCGAGCAGAATAATCTTCCCTGCGGCAGTCGCTTCGGCCGCATCAGTTGGCGTTTCGCTACTGGTTAAACCATCGAGAATTTCCCTGGCTTTCCAGTTTTTGATCTCGCCGCTTGCGACCAGTTTGTCGACAACCTCATCCAGTTGCTCGTCCGGTGTACCCGCAGACGTCGCAACACTGCGCGCGTGCAGTCGCATGTGCCCTTTCTGGATGCCACTGGTTGCGAGCGCTCGCAATGCCGCAAAATTCTGTGCAAGACCCACCGCCGCCATCAATTCGGTCAGGTGTGCTGCAGACTGTGTGCCTGCAATTGCCAGCCCGAGCGCCGCTGCGGGATTCGACAATACGGTGCCGCCAACGATGCCGGGTTTGAGCGGCACCTTGATCTGGCCGATCAAATCGCCGTTCGCGCCAACCGACCACTCGGTCAATGATGAGTACTGACCGCTCCTCGCGGCATACGCATGTGCGCCCGCTTCAATCGCCCGCCAGTCATTACCGGTCGCGATAGCGAGCGCGTCGATGCCATTCATCACGCCCTTGTTGTGCGTTGCGGCTCGATACGGGTCAACGACCGCGATTTCGCTGGCCGTCACAATCCGGTCCCGAACCGCCGGGCCGTCCATTGCATCGCTTGCCAGACTGTCCACGCTGTAACGAACCGTCGCCGAACAAACAGAACGGTCCACGAGATTCGTCAGTATTCTTAACGCGATTTCCCCACTGCAGATTTCAGCAATCCGCGGCGCTATTGATTCACACAGGGTATTGACCAGGTTGGCCCCCATCGCGTCACAGGTATCAACCAGAACATGTACGGCGACAACCGGGCTGCCATCCTGCAGTCGCAGGCTGCGAAATTCCAACTCACGAACGCCACCGCCGCGCGTCTGCAAACGAGGGTGTACGGCATCGGCGAGGGCGCGTAATTCATCAGACGAATCCTTCAGGCGAGTGATGGCCTCGTTGGTGTCCGTAATGCCAACCACATGAATTTGCCCCGCCAGCAAGGACTCTTCGAGGCTCGCTGTAAACCCGCCCGTGCCTCTGGACAAGGCCGCAGCATTGCTTAACGCGGCAACAATGGACGGCTCTTCCACCACCAGGGGGACGATGTGCTCACGCTGGTTCACAATAAAATTGGGCGCGATGGCCAGCGGCAGCCCGAATACGCCGACGACGTTTTCGATCATCTTGTCTGCCGCAATGGCAGAAATTGTCTGGCGACCAGCCTGTAGATCGTGAGCGGCATTTGCTGTCAGCCACCCCAGCCTCTCAAGTTCAGCAATGCGTTCTGGCACGCTGAGCTTGTAAAGACCTGCAATGCGCGAGTCGCTCATGTTGTCCCCGTCTCCGTTTCCTCTGTGGTGACACCAGCCAAAGTCAGCCTGCATTCAAGCACGGAGAATTTCGCCGCCAGAGCACTGGCAAAGGCATTGACGGCGGCCTCATCCGTTCCCATTAAAATACCCACATCGCCTCCGCCTGCGCCGCAGGGTTTGTAGGTCAGGTGCGCAGCATTCGCTGCTCGCCAAAGTTCATCGTGGCCAGCATCGAATATGCCGAGGTCATGGTCAACACTGAACTGGCGCAATTGCTCGCTGTAGTCGCGATAATTCTTGATGATCTGGTCCGCATCGCCGCCATGCCAGGCGCTGGCCATATCTTCAGAAGCACTGACAAGCCGCACTCGCGACGGCTTGCTGATTCCCGCGTTGAGTTTTGCCAGCTTGCCTGCCGTACTCGCCGGAACGCCGGTCCAAATCAGGCGATACGACAAACCATCGGGCCAGTTCAATGGTGTCACCGACGCGCCTTCCATTCGATACTCGATCAGTCCGCCAGTCAAACTGCAGGCAATGTCAACGCCGCTTCCGGCGCCTCTCTGCAGATCTCTGTGCGCACGTTGCGCTACAGCCATTATGGACGCGGCTTCAGTCGAGCCCTTGACGGCCGCGCACAACGCCACCGTCAGTGCCGCGCTCGAACCGATGCCGATTTTTCGGCGACGATCTTTATCATTGAACTCTGACGTATCCAGCTCGATGCTCCGAGCGCCGCCCGGTAACGCGTTGGCAGCCCGCCAGACCGAGCCCACAATCCTGAAAACCGCCTGACCGTTGAGCCACCGTAGATTCCCGTTGACCGATTCGAAACGACCCGTTTTGTCGGTAAACCCTGGCGCGCGGACCTGAGTAACTGCACCGTCCGCAGCGGCGAGAGTCACTCGAGCGCGTCGGTCCACCGCCATGCAAATCGCCGGCGCACCGTCGAGTACTGCGTACTCACCAGAGAGCACCACCTTTCCAGGTGCGCTCGCTACAACAACTTTGGTCACAGACTTTCGACCAATCGGGCCGCAGACCCCAGGCCAGTCGTCATGATTTCCTGCACGCCGGACGTCTCTGCCAGTGCCTGGCTCACAGCGTCGACATCGGCCGGCAAACAGACCGCTTTTACCTGCGGACCGGCATCAATCGTAAAGAACACCTGATGCCCCTCTCCCTGCAATCGCCGCACTGTCTGCAGGCATCTCATGGTCGCCGCATTCCAAAAGACCATCGGAGGACGAGAGGCCCACATAACCGAATGCATTTTCAGACAGTTGTGTTCGGCTATCGTCGCAAGCTGGGCGAAGTCTCGCCGATCTATCGCTGCGCGCGCCACCTCCAGATCATATTCCTGCTGCGCAACCCAGTTATCGTAGAATGGCGATGTCTCTCGCGAAATTTCCATCGCTTCTGTCGAACCGGTGGCCTTGGGCCCTGTTTGGGTGATCGCGACAACGACCTGCAGTGGCCATGAATCAACGTCGCACAGTGGCGTCAACGTGATGTTGTCATCCGCATTCTTGAGCTCGACAAACCCACCATACAGCGAGCGAGCTGCTGATCCCGACGAGGCCCCGGCAAGCCGCGCAAGATCTTGCGTGCCAAGCGACAAATTAGCGGCGCCCGCGGCGGCAACCGTGGTTGCGGCAAATGCTGAGGCCGACGATGCGAGACCGGCGGCGATGGGAAAGTTGCTGTGACTTTGCATGCTGGCGCGCAAACGGCTTTGACCCAGGACCTTATCGAGGCAGGCGCTCATGCGCGGCAACATGGCCTGATTCTCGTCTCCATTTACGAGCAGGATGTCATCGGACAATCCGTCCCGTAGTTCAACGCTGACCTTTGTCTGGAGATCACTCAAGGTAATGGAGATTGATCCGACAGCCGGTAAATTTCTGTCGATATCTCGTTTGCCCCAGTATTTGATCAGCGCAATATTCGGCTGTGCAATTGCCGTCGCCTGCATGGACTTGAATCCTGATTTTCCGAGCCGTATAGGGACGCGAATTATAGCCCAGTGCGAGCCGCGCACAGTGCCTGATTTCGGTGTACGCTACACGGCCCGACAAAGAGTGAAAGCCGCTTTGCCCGAAAACTTCAAAGCCCGCATCAGCACCTATACCGACCGCGTTAATCTGGGTCTGGACAGGACCTTACCGCCAACGACGACGCGGCCGCATCGCCTGCACGATGCGATGCGATACTCGGTGCTCAACGGTGGTAAGCGGGTCCGACCGCTGCTCGTCTATGCAGCGGGAGAATGCCTGAATGTCGATACTCCACTGCTCGACGCGCCGGCCATCGCCATTGAGCTGATTCATGCGTTTTCGCTGGTTCACGACGACCTGCCGGCAATGGATAATGACGATTTGAGACGGGGCAAGCCGACCGTCCACAAACAATACGACGAAGCCACGGCGATTCTCGCAGCAGATGCACTGCAACCGCTCGCGTTCGCGGCACTGTCCAGGATCGAAAACGTGCCGGCTGATGCGGTCATCGGACTTGTCCAACTCATCGCCGATGCCTGCGGCTCGATCGGCATGACCGGCGGGCAGTCCATCGACCTCTCCGCAGAGGGCCAGTCCCTGTCGAAACAGGAACTTGAGCACATGTACGCACTGAAGACCGGTGCCTTGATTCATGCTGCGATTGTCTCAGCGTGTCTGCTCAAAGTGGGTTTGCCGCCCGCAGATGCAGAGGCCCTCGATCGATTCGGTCGAGACATCGGCATCGCGTTTCAGATCAAAGACGACATCCTCGACGTCGAAGGCGATACCGAGGTCATCGGCAAGCCGGCAGGATCGGATGAGGCATTGAATAAGGCCACCTATCCGGCACTGTTTGGTATTGATGAGTCGCGAGCACGTTGCGACGAACTTCTCGCCGGCGCACTCGGGAATCTCGAACGATTTGGCAGTTCGGCCAAGCCATTGGTTTGGCTCGCGCGCTATATCGTCGAGCGCGGCCAATAAGCCGGTGTCGCCGTCAACACGCAGCATTTTGCATGTTGATATGGATGCTTTTTATGCGTCCGTCGAGCAACGGGACAATCCACAGCTAAAGGGAAAACCGGTCGTTGTCGGTGGCGGTACCAATCGCGGGGTTGTCGCAGCGGCTAGCTACGAAGCGCGAAAATTCGGGATTCGTTCCGCCATGCCGATGGCCGAAGCGATTCGTCGCTGCGACCATCTGGTCCGGGTAAAGCCGCGCATGTCCCACTATAAGGATGCGTCTCAATTGATCTTCGCCATCTTCCGGGAATTCACGCCGCTGGTGGAGGGCCTGTCCCTCGATGAGGCCTTTCTCGACGTGACGGCCAGCGTCAAGCTCTTCGGATCTCCCGAAGCCATAGCCAGCAGGATCAAGCAGCGTATTCTGAGTGCAACGGCGCTTACGGCGTCGGTCGGTGTCGCCCGCAATAAACTGGTCGCGAAAATAGCCTCTGACCTCGACAAACCGGATGGCCTGACAGTCGTTCTGCCCGACGACTATCGGGACAAGCTGGACCCTCTACCCGTGCGCGTCATTCCAGGTATCGGTCGTGAGACCCTGAAGAAACTGGACAGGATTCACGTCACGACTATTCGCGATCTCCGTCAGGCCGATAACCGCGATCTCGAACCGATTTTCGGCCGTTTCACGCAAAAGACGCGCGATCGCGCAGCGGGTATCGACAACCGTCCAGTGATATCCGGACGAGAGGAAAAATCAATTAGCGCGGAAGAAACCTACGACCGGGACCTTTGCAGACCGGCTGACATGCATCGCGAACTGCTGCGACTGGCAGAGCGAACGGCGACACGTCTTCGCAAATCCTCGCTGGGTGCGGGTACCGTGCAAATAAAAATTCGACGCGGCGATTTTTCAACCTGTACGCGCCAACACAGCGTTAATCCTCCCGCAAACGGCACCGACCAGCTCTACGCAATCGCCAGAGAACTGCTCGATTCATGGCTGGCAAGCAATCCCGGCGCGAAGATCCGACTCCTTGGAGTCGGCGGCAGTAACCTCGCTGCGGCGGAACAAGCAGACCTTTTCGATCGTGATGTCTGCCAAAGCAGTTCGGCAATTGACGAGACGGTGGACGAAATTCGACAAAAATTCGGCTCCTTGTCGGTCGGCCGGGCCAAGACTCTCGACCGATAGGGTAGAATCCAGCCAATGTACACAAGCTTTTTTGGACTCCACGAAAAACCGTTCTCGATCACGCCTGATCCGCGCTATCTCTTTATGAGTGAGCGGCATGGCGAGGCGCTTGCGCACCTCGTCTATGGCGTAACCGAGAGCGGCGGATTTGTGCAGCTGACCGGTGAGGTTGGTACAGGCAAAACGACGCTTGTTCGCAGCTTGTTGCTGAACCGAATGCCCGACAATGCCGACGTTGCCGTTGTGTTGAATCCACAAATCACAGCTCACGAATTCCTGCTGACTATTTGCGAAGAGCTGGGGGTCGATGTGCCTGAGCAAAAAGACAGCATCAAAGCATTAACGGACGCCCTCAATCACCATTTGCTGAGCGCACACGCGGACGGCCGTCGCACGATTCTGGTTGTCGATGAGGCACAAAATCTCGCGCCGGCGGTGCTTGAGCAGGTGAGACTACTCACCAACCTCGAAACAGCCAAACAAAAGCTGCTGCAGATCATTCTGATTGGCCAGCCTGAGTTACGTGAACTCCTGGGCCGCAACGATCTTCGTCAACTCGCGCAACGCATCACGGGCCGCTATCACCTCGAACCGCTCACCCGCGAAGAAACTGCACAATATGTTGAACATCGATTGCGGGTTGCAGGTGCGCTCGGCGAAGTCATTGACAGTAGCGCCAAGAAGGAAGTATTCCGTCTTTCTCAGGGGGTGCCGAGACTCATCAACGTTATTTGTGATCGTGCGCTTCTTGGAGCCTATAGCCAGGAATCCCGCGTTATTACACGACGCCTTATCAAGCGCGCGGCGGCCGAGGTATCGGGTGAGCTTGAAGGAACGCCCGTCATGCGCCGTTTCGGAATAGCGGCCGGCTTCATTGCTGTCGCCATCATTGCCGGGACTATCTGGTCAATGTCTCAAGAGTCGGCGCCGGTCCGCGCGGCGAACAATCCGGTCGTAACGACACCGGCTGTCGAGGAAGATACCTCTAACGTGGAACAGCGTCAGGAAGCTGCAGCGGATTCCTTGTTGAATCCGCTGACCGAGTCGGTTTCACAACCTGCCGCAGCCGCCGCTCCGGAGCAGGCGACGTTGTCGGAGCAGCTTGCTCTCGCAGGAGAACTCACCACAGTGAACTATGCGCGCGCCTCACTTTTCGATCTTTGGAACCTTGATTACAGGTCCGGCTCAGAGAGCGCCTGCTCACAGGCGGCGTCAGCTGGTTTGGCCTGTCTGTATCAGCGCGGGTCCTGGAATGGCTTACGTCAGTTGAACCGGCCCGCGATTCTCTCTGTTATTGATGAGAGCGGCAGTTCACACAGCCTGGTACTGGTAAGCGTTAATGACAATGGCACCGCCGAGCTCTCGATTGGCGGCGTCGTGGTGACCCATCCAGTCAGCGAAATATCCGACATCTGGTTTGGCCAGTACATGCTGCTGTGGCGACCGCCCGGCGGGGTGCCGGTGTCACTGGTACCCGGATCACGTGGGGCAGAAGTCGTCTGGCTGCGACAAAGGCTTGCGGAAATTGACGATAACTATATTAGTAATGTCATGAACAGCGATGAGTACGACAGCAATCTTCAGAATATCGTGCGCCGGTTCCAACGGGACAATCGACTCGATGTTGACGGGTTGGCTGGCCAACAAACACTGATCGTGGTCAATTCTTTGCTGGGATCGGACGGTACGCCGAGATTGACGCCACCCCCGGCTTTGTCGCAGCTCGGCCAGGACTAGCGCATGTCATTTATTCTCGATGCACTCAAAAAATCGGAGACCGACCGGCAAGAGCAAGGCAGTGCTGAGTTTGCCGGCATACCAACACGGCCGCAGTCCCCATCGGTACCGCGCTGGCTTTGGATAGTTGGACTCCTGCTCGCCATCAACCTGTGCGTGCTTGTCGGTCTGCTGCTGCGGCCAAATACGGTCGAGTCGCCGCTGTCCGCAGCATCCCGTGAAATCGCCGCGACACCACTGCCTGCGGATGGCGGTTCCCAGTCCGACTTCGCCGAACAGGTCGCTGCCGCTCGACGGAATCCACCGGCTCAGCAAGCCACTTTACCGGCCACCAAAGTGCAAAAGACCGTGCAGGAACCTATCAGGTCGGTGCTGATTTCGCAGGACCCCGCCGCTGTGCCCGCAAGTAGTCTCTATCCGACCATTCAGGAAGTC
>JAACFM010000170.1 GCA_009937445.1 Gammaproteobacteria bacterium
TCGCGATGTTGGCCCTGACGGGATGCGCAGTCGTTGACGAAAGTGCCAGTACGCTGACCGCCGGTGTGCATGCGGGGCCGCTGGCGTGCTCGAGTCAGCTCGTCGGTAGCAGCGTGTCAGCACATGGCCAACTCGACTCCGGTGATATTCAGCTGGTGAACTGGAATATTCAAAAAGGCGGCGATCCCGAGTGGTCGAACGATCTTATGGCGGTCCCGGGCGACCCTGATCTGATGATCCTGCAGGAAGCACCGCAAACGTCGGCGGCTTGGGACGGCGCGTCCACATATCAATATCATTCGTTTGCTCCGGGCTATCGCACGTGGCGAACGATGACGGGAGTCATGACCGTTAGCACGGCAAAGCCACTGACCCAATGCAATCTGGTGAGTGTTGAGCCCTGGCTGCGCTCTCCGAAAGCGACCGTCATCACCGAGTACGGACTCAGCAATACCAGTCAGACGCTTTTGGTGGCCAACATCCACGCGGTGAACTTCACGTTTGGTATTCAGGAATTTGAGAAGCAGATTCGTCAGGCACTGTCTGTTCTGGACAATCATGCGGGCCCGATACTGCTGTCCGGAGATTTCAATACCTGGCGCCGGGGACGCACCACTATTCTCAATGAGATGACAGACCACCTGGGCCTTGAAGTACTCGACTACGACGAGGATCACCGCAAACGTTTCCTGGGTGAGCCACTGGACCATATCTATGTCCGCGGCCTTGAGGTACTGGAGGCTACAACGCACGAGGTAGAATCGTCTGACCACAGCCCGATGTCAGTGAGGTTGCGATTGTAAACATGAGGATACTTATAATAGGACTCATTTTGTGCCTGACCCCGTTCGTGGCACGCGGTGACGACGGCGTTCCCCCGGAAATAGACTTTCTGCTGGAAAGCATCGGCAACAGCAACTGCACGTTCATTCGCAACGGTAAGCGTTACGAAGCCGCTGCGGCTGAAGATCACCTGCGGATGAAATATCGCAGAGGCAAGCGCTACGCAGCATCAACCGAAGCATTCATCGAGCGCCTGGCCAGTAAGAGCTCAATGAGCAAGAAGGTGTATTACATCGAATGCGCGGGCCATGAGAAAATACCTTCCGGTGACTGGCTGAGAAATCGACTGAGCGAATACCGGCGCTGACGTGTCGGTGTCGCCGCGGTGACAGGGATAGCCGCATGTAATTGATAGTGTGCCCCGGATATGGGGACAAAGCCCTTCACCGGGCTCCCCTTCGTAATATAAGCACCCATCCAAGGGGAATCAGGATGAACACTTTCGTACGCAGTCTGGCTTTTGTGCTGGGCATTTCACTCAGTTTCTCGATATCTGACGCCTATTCGCAAACGAATGAGCTCGCGATAGAAGAGATCATCGTTACCGCACAAAAGCGCGCTCAAAGCCTGCAGGACGTTCCCATATCGGTCTCCGTCGTTACCGGCGAGAAGCTTATCGAAGCGGGAATCACGAACCTTGACGACCTGGCGCCGTACATACCGAACTTCAGCAAGAGCGAGTCGGGTATCGGACCGGTGCTGCAGATCCGCGGTATCGCGAGCGGCAACAACCCCGGTTTCGAGCAATCGGTGGTCATGTATATGGATGACATCGCTCTCGCCCGTCACAGTCTGGCACGCATGCCCTTCATGGATCTCGAGCGAGTCGAAGTGTTGCGCGGCCCGCAAAACGTCCTGTTTGGCAAGAACAGCATCGCTGGCGCAATCTCGATGGTAACCGCCAAACCGAGCGATGAACTGGAAGGCAGCGTAAGCGTTCGCTATGACGGCAAGTATGATGACAACGAAGTGATCGGCGTCCTTTCCGGCCCGTTCACCGACAGTTTCCGCGGGCGCATTGCCGTTCGCCAGGCTGAGCGCGGTGGTTACGCGATGAACGCCGGCAACGGTCGCGACGAGGAACAACGAGAAGAAAGTGCTGTCCGTGCGACATTCGCCCTGGATATCGGCGACAACGCCGAATTGACACTGAAGTATGAGCACGACTCGATCGACAGCAAAGGCATGAGCCAGGAGTTGATGTTCGAATACGGCAATCCGCTTCCACTGTCCCCGACGAACCCACTCGCCGGATTCACATACACGCAGCAGGTAGCAACGATTCAAGGACTGTATAACGATATTCTGGCAGGGTACGGCTTGCCGCCTGTCGACGTTGGTAGCGACATAGCGGTGATTGACCGAATTCGTCGTTCGAACGTTGAAGAGTATCAGGACCTTGATCTTGACCACTTGCTATTGACGTATAACCATGACTTTGATGGATTCACGTTTACGTCCGTAACCGGTCACATAGAGTATGACGAAGGCAGGCTGACCGGCTCTTCATCGGGCATCGATATCAGCAACGTTCTGTCCACGGAAGAATACAAGCAGTTCAGCCAGGAGTTTCGCTTTACGTCTGACCTGGACGGTTCGCTGAGCTGGATCGCCGGCGCGTTCTACCAGGACTGGGAGCTCCAGGCTAATGAGAGCACCTTGGTCGACGACATGAACATGCTGGTCCTGCTTGGCACCATGGGTTTTGTACCCGGTTGGGAGGCTTTGGCCAACCTCGATAGCACCCGTTACTACACCAGCGACAGCAAGACCTACGCAGGCTTCGGCCAGTTAACCTGGTCCGTATCAGATGCGGCACGGGTCACGGTCGGCGGTCGCTACACACGGGAAGAGAAGAGTGGTCGTCGTTTCGTCGATATCTTCAATACGGCAACCGGAGAGTTTGATCTCAATCAGGCGATCTTCGCATCCTGCACATTCAGTGTTGATTACGAATCACTGGGTCAGGCGTCAATCGGGCCAATCGGTGAATTTATTCCCGATTGCGCGGGAAATTATGTTGGCGCTGGCGCCTTCAGCACGCATGATCGATCAGGAGATAGATCAGAAAACGTCTTCACGCCAACCGTCATCGGCGAACTGGACTTCGGCGATGACCACATGGCTTTCTTGTCATACTCGAAAGGCTTCAAGGCTGGCGGATTCGATGCGCGTGCCGGACGCGAGAAAGACTTCGACTACGAAGACGAGAACGTCGATAACTTCGAAATTGGCCTCAAGAGTTCTCTGGCCGACGG